>JAIRSB010000162.1 GCA_031255655.1 Spirochaetaceae bacterium
TCAAAGAAAAATTACTGGAGTTTTTTCCAAAAGATGTTTCCGTTTATCGGACTGCTTACGATTATCATCGTGTTTTCGATTATATCCGGCCCAAAACTGTGGACTGTGCGTAACTTAAAAACGATTATATCGACGATGATACCGTTGTGCATCGGAGGCATGGGGATGATTTTTGTGGCGGCTCAGGGAAGTACGGATATGTCGCAAGGTTCTCTGCTGGCGCTTGCCGCCACGCTGGGCGGTCTTATCAGTATGCATCTGGGCTTCTGGGCATTTGTTCCCGGCACTTTGCTTGTCGGACTGCTAATCGGCATCTTTAACGGCACCATGCTTTCACGGCTCAAAGTCCCGTCGTTGATGGTAACGCTTGCCATGCTGATAGCTTTACGCGCTCTGGTAATATTTTTCACCACGAGCGGCGAGGAGATCAGGATTGACCCGCGTATTCTTATGCTGAACCGCGAATCGGTAAAATATCCGATATTCATCGCGCTTGTGCTTATAATGTGGTATCTATTCGACTTCACTAAAGCCGGTTTCTTCTCCAAATGTATAGGCGAAAATCAGGTGGTAGGTCAGTTTGCCGGCATACCGGTTAAAACCTACAAGACTCTGGCGTTCGCTCTGTCCGGCCTGATGGCGGGTTTTGTCGGCATTTTTTCGGTCGGCAGAATCGGCGGTATAGCGCCCACGATGGGTAACTTTTTTGAATTGCAGGTGATGACGGCTATGTTCGTCGGCGGCGTTCCGGTAACGGGCGGGGCGAGCAGCAAATTCTACAAGGTGCTTGTCGGTTCTCTTATGCTGGCGTTTTTGCAGAACGGCCTTACGATAAGCAGGGTACCCTCCGAAGTATCCGAACTGATACAAGGTCTAATACTGCTGAGTGTGGTGTTCCTCGGTCTGTTGGTGCACGACAAATTCTTGCAGCGACAGACGGCGCTGGCAGCGAAAGAAAGCGAATAAGCCGCTAACTCCATTTTTAGGTTTGCACCCTCAAAACGCGGTGCGTTTTGAGGGTGCAAACCGGTGGAACGCTAAAAAGCGTTATTCAAACGTAATTAAAAATACTTGTAATTGTGTGTGATTTGATCATGGAAAATAAACCGGCACGTCTTAATATGCTCAACGACTATCTGTTCTTGAAAGTGATGGGTGAAAAGTGCGATGAGGAACAATTGTTGAGGTTTCTGAACGCTGTTCTGCGGCGATCGGGAGAAAACAAGATTGTTTCGGTGGAAATTATCGAAAATAAGGCTTCCATACCGAAAGTGATTGGGGATAAACGTAATGTTCTGGATTTACGGGCGGTGTCGGGTGATGGTGTTTTGACTCGGCGAGTCCGCCGGATCTTGTTAAGGAGATAGTTATGATGGACGCGGCGATACGCAAGGCTGAAGAAAAGCTTTCATTCATAAGCAACGAGAAGGAGGCTACTAACGCTTACCAGATGCGTGAGATGGCTCTGTCCGACTGGACGAGCGGTATAAATTATGCCCGCCGAGAGGGTAAACAAGCAGGTATACGGGAAGGCATACACGAGCAAACGGGTTTTATAGCTAAAACTATGAAGAAAAGCGGCGAACCGGTAGACAGAATAATGAAGTATACCGGTCTCACGAAAAGTCAAATAGCTGAATTGTGATATAAACAAAAATTGAAAGCCTTCAACGGCTCAAACGAGGGAAAATGTTCGATATAAAAACAAAGGCCAGGGAACTGGTTTCAAAAATGACGCTCGAAGAAAAAGTTTCACAGATGATGCACGGCGCGAAAACGGTCGAGCGGCTCGGTATTCCGTCCTACAATTGGTGGAACGAGGCATTGCACGGTGTCGCTAGGGCCGGCACAGCGACGGTTTTTCCGCAGGCTATCGCACTTGCCAGCGCATTTGACGAGGAATTGGCGCGTAAGGTGGCGGACGCGGTATCAACTGAGGGGCGGGCAAAGTATCAAATGCAGCAGTTGGAGGACGACCGCGACATCTATAAGGGCATTACGTTTTGGACTCCGAATATCAACATATTCCGCGACCCACGCTGGGGCAGGGGGCAGGAAACTTACGGAGAGGACCCGTACCTTACCTCACGTCTGGGTGTCGCGTTCATAAAGGGTTTGCAAGGGGACGACAAGGACAGTCTTAAATCCGCCGCCTGCGCGAAGCATTTTGCCGTCCATTCGGGGCCGGAAGACGACCGCCACCACTTTAACGCGGTGGTTGACAAGTACGATTTATGGAACACCTACCTTACGGCCTTCGAAGCCGCGGTAAAAGAAGGCGGCGTCGAAGTTGTGATGGGTGCGTATAACCGCGTGTTCGGGGAGCCCTGCTGCGGCTCGAAATTTCTGCTAAAAGACATTCTGCGGGACAAATGGGGCTTTGACGGACACGTCGTATCGGACTGCTGGGCAATAAAAGACTTCCATGAAAATCACATGATAACATCATCTCCGCTCGAATCTGTTGTCCTGGCCATACGAAGCGGCTGCGACATAAATTGCGGCGTTATGTTCAGCCTAGCTGCGGAAGCCGTAGAAAAGGGGCTTTTAACGGCGAACGATATCGATGCGGCGGTAACGCGGCTTATCGTTACAAGAATGCGTCTTGGAATACTCGGCGGCGCGCCGGAAAACAAGCAGTATACGGACATCCCTTATGAAAAGGTGGACTGCCCCGAACACCGCGCCCTCAATCTGGAAGCGGCACAGCGCGGGATAATTCTATTAAAAAACGCCGACATTCTGCCGCTTGACGCGAAAAAACTAAAAACGATAGGAGTAATCGGCCCCAACGCAGACAACCGCCGCGCTCTTGACGGTAACTATCAGGGAACACCGAGCCGCCGTGTTACCGTTCTGGAGGGTATTCGCCAAATCGCCGAGTCGTCCGGTTTAAGAGTGCTATTCTCAGAAGGCTGCGATATGCTCAAAGACCACAAGGAAAGTTTAGCGCAAAACGATGACAGGCTGTCCGAAGCGCGCGCCGTTGCCAAACATAGCGACGCGCTCGTGCTCGTGCTTGGGCTGGACGGCTCGGTTGAGGGCGAGGAGAACGACCAGTACTCAGAGAGCGAAGCAGGCGACAAACCAAACATAGAACTGCCTGGTAGACAGGAAGAACTACTTAAAAATGTAATAAACGCGGCGGGAGATAAGCCTGTGATAGTGATAATCATCTCCGGCAGCGCCATCGTAAGTGAATGGGCGGACAATCATGCTAGCGCGGTGATACAGGCTTTTTATCCGGGTGCCTTGGGAGGACAAGCTGTCGCGGAGGCAATTTTCGGCGCGTTCAGCCCGTCGGGAAAACTTCCGGTAACTTTCTATCGCGGCACAAAAGAACTGCCGGATTTCAGCGATTACAGCATGGAAAACCGCAGTTACCGCTATTTCAAGGGCGAACCGCTCTATCCATTCGGCTTCGGGCTTTCCTACGCGGCCTTTGAGTTATGCGGCGTAACGGCGGATAGAAACAGTGCCACGGCGCAGGTAAAAAACACGAGTAGTATCGACGCACGCGAAACTTTGCAGGTTTATGTTTCAACTCCCGGCACAAAGGAAATACACTCACTCTGCGGAATGAAGCCGATATTTCTTCGCGCCGGTGAAGAAAGCGAGTTTGTAATCCCGTTGAACAAGAACGCTTTTTCGCGTTATGACGACGACGGCAATATGCGCGAAATACACGGTGAACACAGACTCAGCGTCGGCTTTACCCAGCCGGATGCCAGAAGCGTAAAACTGTATGGCATAAAGCCGCTGGAATTGACGCTCACAACATAATCTGCCGGTGAATCATTGGACTTGTTCGACAATTCGCTTAGTTGTCTCTCAAGTCATTTTTTAATGATTGCTGTTTAGAAACTTCAATTTCTAATATGCTATGAACAAAGAGCGGCGCGGCGGAGTAAACAGAGAACGTATAAGCTGCGATTTCTAAGGTGGATATGGCATTTTCCTAAAGACGCGGAATGATACTGTCGATAATCAGGTTAGAAAATCAGCCTCATCGCCTCCCAAAGAACGGACTGTCTTGCAGGCATTATTATTCACCGGAGCCGCGTTTCACGCGAGTTCCTGAAGTCCGGCGCGTTTTACGCGCCGGCACCCCCGCTATGGATGAAAAAATTATTTGACTTGTTCGACAACTCGCTTAGTTGTCTCCCAAGTCATTTTTTAGCGGCTGTTGTTTAGAAACTGAAGTTTCTAACAACTCTATTTAACTATGGGCGTTATACAGTTTTTCGCCGGATCTAAGCGTTTGTTATAAGATTTAGCTTGCATAAATGATGGCAACCCGCTTCTGAGGACTAGACAATGATGCTGAAAAACAAATTTTTTAGGCAGGGGGGGGGGGGGGTATTAATATGTGTTTTTTCATTCTGCTTCCAGACGCAGGTAGTTTTTTCCGATGAAACATTATATACCGGAATCATTAATTTACTGCCGGACAGCTTCATATTGCCCGCCTTGGGAGTCATAAATATAATTTACGGCGATTATTATTCCGCGGAACTGGGCGGACTAAACGTTGTGGAATCATCGCTGTCCGGGGCGCAAGTCGGCGGAATAAATATCATCGGCAGCGATATGACCGGTTTACAGTTTGGGCTCTTTCTAAACTCAAACAGAGGGGACATGAAAGGCGCCCAAATTGGAATCGTCAATCTTAACGATATGAACACGAACGGCTTTCAAAGCGGTCTGCTTAACGTCTCCGGCGAAGATTTTGTAGGTGTTCAGGCGGGAGCGTTCAATTACACCGGCGGTGATTACGCGCAAGGCAATCAGACTGGATTGATCAGCGTAAACATGGGGCTTTTTACCGGAGCGCAGACGGGCGGCATAAACGTTTCGGCCAAAGGTCTGGAAATCTCGCAAGTCGGCGGTATAAACTACGCTGGAGATTCTGTCGAGGGTTCGCAGTCGGGCATTATAAACATCGTTACGGGAACCTTGACAGGATTACAGATCGGATTATTCAATTACGCCGAATCGCTGGATGATGACGGCTTCCAAATGGGACTCTTGTCTGTTGTCCGTGACGGTGGATACTTCGCATTCGAAACCGCTTATTCAAATTTAACATCAATGTCATTCAGAATGATGAGCGGGGCCAGAAAACTTTATTCGATTTTGTCCGCCGAAATAAATATAAAACAATTTCCACCGACATTAACGGGAATAGAATTTATCTCTGTTTCATTCGGGATGGGCACAATACTTAATTTGGGATATAACAAATACTTAATTTTGGAAGCCGCTATTTCATTGCCAATAACCTCGATAATCTCGCTGTTGCCAATGTCTTTGCCAAGCACGGTGCCGGTGCCCGAAGCGCGGATGTCGGAATTTTCGTTCTCAATAACCGCACTTCCGAAACTAGGGATTTCTTTCTCGGAAGATACGTCTTCACTTAGCGCAGGTCCAGTTTTCACATTTGATTACAAGCCGGAATATATGCCCGACACTATAAATATCGCTGAAACGATGATAAATAGAGATTGGCGGCTTACTTTCGGCTTCGAAATCGCTCTTCGCATAGAATTAACGCATTAAATCATTGCGATAGAACAAAAAGCTGCGGCTCACAAACTGGAGCTTTGCCACACAAGACTATTTTCCATCCCCTCAATCGTTTTTATCAACGAAAGCCAGTAGTTCGCCTCTGCCTGCGAAGAATACGGTCCCACGCGCACACGGTAAAAAGTCTTACCGCCCACAACTCCATTCATAACAACCGAAGTAATACCCTTGCTTTCCAAAAATTTTTTAGCACTATCGGCATACGACTTCTTGGAATAAGAGTTAGTCTGAACCCACCATGCCGGCCTTGTTGACGGAGCCTTTTCCGTCCTTGTTCCAACGGACGGAGCTGCCGCAACGGTTTTCTGTGTATTTGTCGTAGTTGGAGACGGAGTTTCCGGCTTAACAGCAACAACTGAAGCTGTTTTCGTACTAACACTTACATCCGCCGGATCGGAACTTTGCTGGGACGGCGGAGGCGTAACTGTAATAATATTTTCGCTCGGACTCGGTATGGTAATGATAGTCCGTGTATTGCCGTCGCTCAGCCTCTCGACACGCACAGCGTTTTCAGCGTTATCGCCGTTTATGTATATCACATTTTCCAATGTACGCTGCTCACCGGCAGCCAAAGTTTTATTATCTTCGCCCTCAACAGACAACGTTCCCGTTCCCGTCTCCGTAAAAACCGGCGCGGGAGGAACTATAACAGGCGGAGCGCCGACCGAGACGCGCGGTTCGCCCGGCATTACCGGAACAATTTCACTCTTCGTTACAGACGGATAATTACGCGGAGAAAAAACAAGTATTGACGCGCCGATTACTATAACCAAAAATAATCCCACAGACACGGATACAAGCAATAATTTCTTTTTTTCCATAAGCACTCCCCCTCGACTCAAGCACACAGAACGCTCAAAATTTCATTCACGCTTTTTTCCACACCGCGGCGGTTTAATTGCGAAAAAAAACCAAACCCCCAATTGTTTATATAATAAACTCCGGCGTTCTTAATGGCAATATCAAAACGCTGGCTGGCGAAACGCTTCCGAATTTCATTCCACGAGAGCCCGTCGCGTTTTCTTGCCCGTAACATCCTTATTATATACGGAGCCTTTACAAAAACAACAGCGTCCAGCATCGTGAATACACATGACGCGTGCAACAAAGCAGCGTTAATAACACAGGGAATATCTTTATGCGCTTCCAGCCATTCCATTGTTAAATCGTTTACTTCAGGATGAACGATTTTTTCCAAAATAGCAAGCCTATCAGATCTCGAAAAAACATACTCGCCTAACGCGCGTCTATCAACGGAACCGTCCGTTTTCAGAAAAATGCCGCCAAAACACTCCGCAATCGTATCTTTTTTATTTTCAAGCGCGATATGTCCGAGTTTGTCAACATCAAGAACCGCAAAACCTTTCCTTTCGAAAATTTTTCCAATGAAATTTTTACCCGCGCAGTATAATCCCGTCAAGCCCAGCAGAAGCGGACTTCTAGTCATTCGTGATGAAACTGTCGTTATACAATGGCGAGTAGTTTTTCATTTGCGCGAGCGCCCGCTCGGCATCCGTTTCGCTGGCGTATGGACCGGCTTTTACACGATAGTACGTTACGCCGTTCATATTTGTCGAAAATATCTCTGAACTGCCCATTCCCGCGTTTGAAAACAAACGCCACGCGCGCTGCGCGTGGCTAACGTCGCTGTACGAGCCAATCTGTACCCAATAACCGCTGCGAGAAGCGGTATTTAACGGCGCGTTTGAAAATGAAAGCACTTCTATCACGGGCACGTTAGGCGAGGAGACAGCCGCCGGAGAGCGGTTAGCGGGACGAGACTGTACCGCCGGTGGTTTCGCCGTGCTGTCCCTGCTGCTGTTCGTAACTATAGTCGGAAGCGTAGCTTGCGGCAATCTTGAAGTGGCGTCAGACGGTCTATATGCCTGAACAATTATTTCCGAAACAGGCTGGTACGGCGTAGTCTGCGGTAATCTTGAGACCGCAGCTGGTGGAGCGGGAGGCGGCGTAGAAGACCCGGCAGACTGGCCGGAAGTCTGCGGCTGATAGGTCGAGATTACGACGGGCGGAGGCGGGGGCACGGACGTTCCGGTAGACTGACCGTAGGTCTGCGTCCGGTATGCCGAGCTTGCGGCAGACGGAGTGGAAGGTGTGGGCGTTCCGGCAGACTGGCCGGAAGTCTGCGGCTGATAGGTCGAGATTACGGCGGGCGGAGGCGGAGGCGCGGACGTTCCGGTAGACTGGCCGTAGGTCTGCGTCCGGTATGCCGATCTTGCGGCTGTCGGAGTGGTAGTCGCGGACGTTCCGCCAGACTGACCGTAGGTTTGCGTCCGGTATGCCGAACTTGCGGCAGACGGAGTGGAAGGTGCGGGCGTTCCGCCAGACTGACCGGAAGTCTGCGTTCGGTATGTTGATGCTGCGGCAGGAGGGGGTGGAGACGCGGAGGTTCCCGTTCCTTCTTGTTTTTGCGTCTGTATAACTATTTCTGAGGCTGGACGAGGCAACTGCGCCGCGTCCGACGGCTTATACGTCTGGATATAAACATCCTGTGACGAATTGGCGGACTTCCCGCCGGGAGTGTACTGGGCTACGTTTCTAAACGAGTCTTTCGCGAAAGCGTCAATTCCGGCACGTGTGGACGGGTCATATAAAGAATTGTACAACTTGTTTATAAAAACGCCCAAAGCGGAACGTATGTTGTCGATCTCTTTTTCACTTAGCGATGAACTGCAATCAAGCACTAAATAAATGATTTCTGATTTTCGCTCATAAGTAAAATCTGCCGTTTTATTCGTGGACGCTTCACTGTTTTGCAGCCAGCCGAACGCATCTTCACCCGGCTGTATATGCCACTGTTTAACTTGGGCTTCATAGAATTCGTCGGTGAGCATCATCGTGTAATCAATGCCTGTTTCAGTACGTTTGCCTTCAATGTGGAGTTTGTTATCGCTGGCAAGCCGCATCCCGGACTGTTCGGTAACGATCAACGTATAGGACTTGCTTTCCTCGTCCAGTCCCACGCGGGTATCGATATAGCGGTCGGAAACATCCGCCGCGTAGCCGTCAAATGTTATTCGAAGCCGCGTACCAACCGGATAGGCAGGCGTGGACAACGTGAGGTTTATCCTCGGCTTATATGTGATGAGAAGTTTTTCAGCGATATTTGACAGTATTCTTTCGATTTGCGAAAGGTTGGTAAATTCGTAATAATCATCGGGACCTACCGCCCGCAGTCCCCACCCGAATTCATCGCTATTCTGAACGTCTTTACCGGGGACGCCGATTGACCAGGCGTTGAATTTTTTTATTCCGGGTAATCTGAGTCGCAGCGCGCTGTCTCTTAACTGCTGACTTACGAAGTTGTTGTACGCGCTCGCGCTTTTGAAGCGGCGGCCTTCAAGCGGGGCAAAACTGATGTCTGTGGAACTTGTATCAATTCCGTCCGTAAATGTTATAACCGTGACAGAATCTATGTTTCCCGGCAGATTACCGTTTTCCCGCATTTCTGACAGATTGACAAGAGCCTTATGATCGGCGTAGTACAACGCTGTGCCGCTGGAATTCGCCATTTTATAACCGCGCGCCAGATTTTCGAGCAAAGCTTGCCGCCCGTCTCCGTCAAGCAGTACCAGCGCGGGGCTTCCGTCGGGGTTATGCGTAATATCGGTTACTTTTCCTGAAAAGCCAATTGCACCTATATAAATCCCCTCGTTCATCAAAAGATTACGAGCGGGCGTAGTATCAAATACGGCGTTTACGACGGTTTCTTCGTCTCCGTCCTCGTAAGGGTATTCCTCACCGGTTTTCAAATCAGCGGTGATTTCTGACGAGAGAGGAGGTCTTTCGGACGGCGGCGGCTCTATGATTATTGGGGGGGGAATCGCGGGGGCTTGAAAGATAGAGGCTAATTGCTCTCTTACATCATCCTGATTTAAACGCTGCGGTCTTGTTTTTTCCAAACTGGCTCTTTGCGAGGCGCGTTCTATTTTGTAATAATATTTGGAAAGCGGCGGTTCTAATTCTTCGTCAAGATAAGAGCTTTGAAGCGGCGCCAGTTCGTCTATCAATGTAAATGATTTTTCTTCTAAGTCAAAACGGTAAAGCCCCCACCGATACCGCTGGGCATTCGATACATTGCTCCAATCCATAGAAATGAGGCGGCTTGTTTCTGACGGGGTCTCTACTACAAGTTGGGGGCTTTTCGCGCCGCCGGCAAAAACTCGCGCAGCAGGTATCAATATCAACAACACGAGTATCTGTACGGCTAATTTCTTATACATAAAAATTCCTATACTTTGTTATCGACAGCAAGGTATAGAAAATAAAGCGGTTAGCGTTGTTAATGGGTCACGAATCCCGCGCAAGGCAAACCTTGCGCGGGACTGAGGGGCTCATTCCAAAGACTGCGCGTCAAGCAGCAGCGCGATTCCTTGCGCGTTTTGAGTAATGAGGCGGTTTCCGTCAAACAGCACGGTGGCAAAAGGATGTACGGCGGTGGCGGATAATGCCTGACGTTCCAGTTCAAAGTTGAAGCGGCCAAGACGCTGCTGTCCGTCCTCCGTGTTTACAACGGCGTACAGATTCCCTCCGTTTATCCAAATGAGGCTTTCTCCGTTAATCTCGTCCGTGCTCTGTTTCACGGATTGCAGGCTTGCCGCGTCTATAATAATTAGCCGGTAAAGCCCACCGCCAGCGCTTTCGGCAGCAACCGCCATAATTTTGCCGTCGACAAGGACTAGCGTTCTGGCTTGAATCGTGTTTAGTCCCGATACTTTAAGTACATCGCCGGACACAGGCGACACGATTACGGGAGTGCCGGAAGCAGAATTGCGGTTATTTAACCGTATGCCCAAAACACCTGACGGAGCAGCTGCCTGCGGCGGAATGTTCGCCGCCGCTATTAGTTCGCGCTGGTCTTCGCTTATGGCGGCGCGTTCCGCGTTAGCTTCTTCTATTTTGCGTTCCGCTAATTCTTCAGCTGCCGCCGCTTCCTGCCGTTTTTCTTCAAGATCGTCTTCCTGCGTGTCTAGTTCCGCTTCTCTTTCGGTGGCAGCCGCTTCCTGCTCGTCGAGGGCGGCCTGACGTTCCGCCTCTTCCGCTTGAGTAATGCCCGCAGGTCTGTTTTCCCGTTCCTCAGCTATTCTCTGCCTCTCCGCTTCCAGTTCGCTGCGTTCTTCCGCTATACGCTGCTCCTCACCGGCAATTTCCTCTCTCTGTATTGAGGCTCTTTGCGCCGCCTCGTCAGCTTCGCGTTCTTTCAGGTCTACCATCTGTTGACGCTGCTCGATATTTCTATCCGCGTCTTTACGCAGTTCTTCCACTACTTCGCCGCTTGTGATTGAACTCGTATCAATCGCACTCAAAGAGCCGTCCGCCGCCGTCATTAATGGTATCAGCATTAGCGTGTTGCCGGCCCATTCGTCCCAGCGTGTCGAAAGTCCTTCTTTGCCTTCGTCAACATCCGCCATCAACGGCGTCTTATAACGTCCGGAAAAGTAAGCGCGGTTTCGACGGTAAACCGCATTGTAAACGGTGATGTAGTTGGCGAGCAGGGTGGCGTCGGACTCGGAATATCCGTAAGCGTTCTGAAGATAACCCTGAATTATTAGGCGCAGATTGCGTATCATATCGACTTCCGCTTGGGGTCCTATTCCAAAAATATCGCCGTCCAGTTTGTCAAATTCAGGCGGATGCAGCCTGTGTATGACAAAATAACGCTCGGTTCCGCCAGCTATGGCAACCCCGCCGCGCACTGATGCGCCTAAAGCGCCGCCTATATCTATGATTTGCTGCCGCGTATCAATACGCGCGGGCGCCGCTGTATTGTCTATGAATTCAACCGGGGCAAGGTTGTTCTGAAGTTCACCGGTATCCACAGTTTCCTGCGCGTATACGAAGTCGTCTATGCTTATTAGCAAAATCGCAAACAACAAGCCAAAAAACTTTCGCGCGGCATGCCTGCGCGGATAATATACATACATCATATCTCATTTTAACATTTCACGTTTAAACCCACTAGTGGGGATCAACGCACTTTGTGCGTTAGGGCAGCGGCTTTCGTTTAGACATAACGCGGAGCGGATGTCAAGCCAGCCGGCGCATGGGTGTTGAATGTATGACATTCATTGCTTAAAATATGGGCATTTATGGACGATAAACTGTTTTACGAAGACGGTTTGAGGTTCTCCTGTCAGCGTTGTTCTGTTTGCTGCCGCGGGGGGCCGGGTTTTGTTTTCTTGTCAAAGACAGACGCGCAGGGCATAGCGAAAAGCCTTGATATGCCTCTGCATGAATTCATTCAAGTTTATTGCAGATGGGTTGAATGGGACGATGGAACAAGGCTTTCATTAAAAGAAAAAATCTCTCTCGACTGCGTATTTTGGAAAGACGGATGTCTAATATACGAAGTGCGGCCAATTCAGTGCAGAACATACCCGTTTTGGGATTCCATGCTCGAATCGGAAGAAACGTGGCGCAGCGCCTCAGCCTATTGTCCAGGAACGGGCAAAGGAGATGTCATAAGCAAAACCGTCATCGAATCTTGCCTAGAATTGGACCGCTCTACACCGGTAATCATGAAAACGGACATATAACCCCTGCCCCGCACGACGTGGAAGGGGCTATTTTACGACCATCACTTTGCGAATTTCGTCAATATCAGGGGCTACGATGCGGATGAAGTACATACCGCGGGCCACCACATTGCCGCCCCTGTTTTTACCGTCCCATGAAGCGACGTACTCGCCCGCGGGACGATTGCCGCGGAACAGGGTTTGAACTAAAACGCCGTCAAGAGTGAACACCTGAACCGTTACCTGACCACCGCGGCTAAGTATATAGTTCAGCACCGCTTTTTCGCCTTTAGTCGGGTTTATCACATTACTCAAAATAGTGGCGCCGGAGCGCTGGTAAACAATGCCCCGCACCTTCACTTTGAAAGTATCCAGCTTGTTATACCAGTCGATAGGAAGCCCGCCATGCGAACCATTAACCCGCACTCCGTACAAAGGCCCAAACTCCGGACTTTTGGCGGGGTTGGCAATGGAATATATAAACTCAAGCATTGATGAGTCCGGCAAATCCTCTTGCAGAATCGTCATGAAATAGCGCCCGTCTCTTTCGGTAGGCTGGGCGACTTTGAGATTGGAAACGGGCAGCTCTTTTGGAACCATATTGAGGTATGGCGGACGGATGCCGCTTTTTGGCTGCGTGGTAGTGAGCCACAAACCTATGTTCGCGGTAAAATCCGGCATAGAGGCTCTGTACTCATCGGGAATATTCACATTAAAAAGCATCTGCGGCGCAGACGCGGAAAATTCGGGCGCTCTTATGTTTTCCGCGACAAGATCGGTGTTGTGAATCGTCTCACTGCCATCGTAAATGCGCGCCGTACCGGGCTTAACCTCCTGCAAACCGGCTTTATCGCG
>JAIRSB010000108.1 GCA_031255655.1 Spirochaetaceae bacterium
GAGTTGTCTGCCGTAAATCCGCGTACGGGCGAAAAGCTGAAAAACTATTGGGGATACTCCACCGCCGCGTTTTTTGCCCCTAAGGGTTCTTACGCGCTCAATCAGAATGCGGGCTCGCAAGTCGTCGAATTCAAAACGATGGTGCGCGAACTGCACAAAGCGGGTATCGAGGTCATACTCGATGTCGTGTTTAACCACACGGCGGAGGGGAACGAGTTGGGGCCGACTTTTTCGTTTCGCGGCTTGGATAATCAGATTTATTACATATTAAACGAAAACAAGCGTTACTATCAGAACTATTCCGGCTGCGGAAACACTGTAAACTGCAATAATCCTGTCATGCGCAGCATGATAATAGACTGCCTGAATTACTGGGTGGTTGAGATGCACGTCGATGGTTTCCGTTTTGATTTGGGGTCTATTTTGGGGCGCGACCAAAAGGGGAGGCTGATGGAAAACGCGCCGATGCTGGAAAAAATCGCGGAAGAGCCTGTGCTGCGTCATACGAAAATCATTGCCGAAGCGTGGGATGCGGGCGGTGCGTATCAGGTGGGCTGGTTTCCCGGCCGCTGGGCGGAATGGAATGACCGTTTCCGTGACGATGTGCGTAAATACTGGCGCGGCGATTCCGGAACGGCGCGCGATATGGCGACACGTTTGTCCGGCAGTTCCGATTTATATTTGCGGGACGGCAGGAAGCCTTTTCATTCGATAAACTTTTTCGCGTGTCATGACGGTTTTACGTTGAAAGACTTGGTTTCGTACAGCTATAAGCATAACGAGGAAAACGGCGAGGGCAACCGCGACGGCAGTGACAACAATATCAGCTGCAACTACGGTTTCGAGGGGCCTTCGTTAAATCCGTCAATAGAGGCTATAAGGCAGCAGCAGATGAAAAACTTCATAGCTACGCTGATGATTTCACAGGGAACGCCTATGCTTTTGGGCGGGGATGAGTTTGCCCGCACTCAAAAGGGATGCAACAACGCATACTGTCAGGATAACGATATATCCTGGTATGACTGGGGACTAAAGAAGCAAAATTGCGCGCTTTTCCGGTTCACAAAAGAGATGATTGCTTTCCGTCTGCGCCATCAGGGTTTCATGCGTCCCGAATTTTATACCGGGCGTGAGGGCTCGTATAACGCACTGCCGGATATTACGTGGTTCGATGAAGACGGGAACGCGCTTAACTGGGAGCGGAAGGACACTTGTTTCGCGTTGTATATGGACGGCACGAAGGCTGATATTGTTGCCGACCGCGATGATAATGATTTTTATATCATGTTCAATTCCAGTTCCAAAGAGCGTAAATTTGTCCTAATGCCGCCGCCTTCCGGCAAGGTATGGTATCGCGCTGTTGATACCGCGCTTCCTTCTCCTGATGATATAAGGCCGCCGGAAGAGCAGGAATCCCTGCGTGGGGCGCGGGATTATGTCGCACATGGCCGCAGTCTTGTAATACTGCTCTCCAAGTAAATCTCCATTACTAAACCGTCTTCATAAACTTCGCTTTGCCGCTGGAGGCTAACAAGATGTCCTGTTTCAATGTAGTCTTAACTTTGGAAAATAAGGATAAATTGGAGAAATTATGGATATATCTATTGTATCTTGCGGCATCTTCCGGTACGAGCTTGAAAAGCTGCTGCCGGAAATAGAGGTGGAGGCAGGCTGCCGGTTAGAAGTGGACTTTCTGGCGCCAGCCCTTGATGTGAATGCCGCCCGGCTGGAGGAGGCGGTTGCGGCCCCCCTTTCGCGACGTGAAAAACAGCCTGTCGTTTTGCTTTATGGGAATATGTGTCATACAGAGTGGCCGCGAATAACCGGAAAATCCGGTGCACTCTACCCTAATGCCGCAAACTGCGTCGAAATGTTGCTTAGTCCCGAAGAGAAGAAGGCGATTGACGCGGAAGGGAACGTGTATTTCCTTACAATGGGCGGGCTTAGGCAGTGGAAAGAGATTTATCAGCAGGGGCACGGCTGGGACGCGTCAGACGCGCGAGTCAATTTTGGCTATTTCGATAAAATCGTGTTGCTTGACACCGGAGTTTTTGAAATTTCAGACGAGGATTTGTTTGAATTTTTTGAGTTTACCCAGATACCGATAGAGGTTATGCAGATAAGTCTCGATTACTTCAAGACTACACTACTTACGCTATGCACCCGCCTGACGTTGCCAGCAGAGTGATAAAGTTGTACTATGTAGAAGGTTATGGTCAAGCGGCTGTATCATATAACTTAAAAAATAGGGGGATTTTGTGAAAAATACATCATTTACGTTATGTGCGCTTTCTCTGCTGTTTACGCTAAACGCGGGTGCTTGCAAGCCACAAAACACGACGGAAGGCGTTTTTAAGCAGAGCAATCTGAGATATCCGCGCTATGGGGACAAAATTGAAGCCGTCGACTACGAAATTCGTGACAATTGGCTTGCCGTAGGCTCAGACGGGACGCGCGAGGTTGACGTATTTTTCCTGTATCCTACATCATGGCGGGCCGCGCCCACGCAATATCCTATTTCTGCGGTCGAAAATACCGATATGCGACAGGGGGCTCTTTACTACCTGAAAACGCGCGCGTCGGCGTTTGAGACAGCCGGAAACATCTATGCTCCATTTTACCGCCAACTCGACGCTTCATTCGTAATCGCGCAAAAGTTGATTGACGGCGTCGGACTTTTTGGTGGCGTGCCGCTCACGGACGCGGCTGCGGCTTTTGACTACTACATCACGCATTACAATAAAGGCAAACCGTTTATACTAGCCGGTCATTCGCAGGGCGCTCTCGTTCTGGCAGGGTTGTTGGCTGTTCATTTGCGAGATCGCCCGGACATATATGAACGAATGATTGCCGCGTATTTCATAGGAATACCTATACCGGAAGCGTTTTATTTGATGTTTCCCCATATTAAACCGGCGAAGAGTGCGGACGATTTGGGAGTGGTCATATCATACAACACTAATTCTCCGGTCGTTGATGGTAAAGATCCGTTTGCCAACCCTAAGAATGTGCTGATAAATCCAATAACGTGGGTAACGGATGACAGCTACGCCCCGAATGAGTCGTCTAAGGGAGGCATAATCGTAAATGATGATGGAACTTTCGTGAACGCGCCGCGCCTTTCGGATGCGAAAATCGATAAGACGACAGGGACGATTGTTTCCGGTGTTGACAGAGAAAAATTCAGCAGTCCTGCCGCTTCACGGGCATACTTTCCTTTAGGCATACTGCACGAAAACGACATTCCTTTATACTATTACGACTTACGCGCTAACGCGGAAAACCGTGTCGAAAAATGGTTTGCACATTTAGGAAAGTAAGCCGCGGCTAAATGGGAAAAACACTAAAAAACATCCGCTTAACTTTGCTTTTCGGACTTTTGACGCTGTCGCCGTTACGCGCCCATTCTCAGACCGCCGGGCCCGGATTGCCCGTAACGGAGTTTTCCGTTACGGGGCTAAAACGGACAAAGTTAAGTGTAGTGGAAGCCGCTTTGAACCAGTTCATAGGGCGCGATGCGGATTTGCTGGATTTAGACGCGGTTTACGCGGCAGTGCTGGACACCGGCGTGCTTGAGCCTGTCTTAATAACGCTGGAAGACGCGGCTG
>JAIRSB010000127.1 GCA_031255655.1 Spirochaetaceae bacterium
CGGATGCCGCCAAAACCCGCGATGGTCAACACCATTGTAACAACAGGAATGCAGGCCGAAGTCGCCGCGCTGTACGGTGTCGAATGTATAGAATGTTTAACCGGCTTCAAATGGATAGCTGATGTGATGCGGCGCAGCGAAGAGGGCGAGATAAAAAACAGCATCGTGTTTGGCTGCGAGGAAAGCTACGGCTATCTCGTCGAAACTGAGGTGCGCGACAAAGACGGCATATCCGCCGCGGCGCTTACCGCAGAAATGTCAATATACTGGCAGAGTCATGGCAAAAGCCTGCTTGACCGCCTGAACGAACTGTACGAAAAATGTGGATTTTGGCAGGAAATGGGAGTATCAAAGTATTTTGAAGGTCCCGAAGGTCAAACTACGATGGACGGAATTATGGAACGCTGCCGTGAACATCCGCCCGCAGCGCTTGGAGGCGTTAAGGTTGAAAAAATCCGTGACATTGAAAACTCGGAGACCATTTATCCCGAAGAACCGGAACGGCGCGAGAAAATCTATCTGCCAAAAAGCAATGTGCTGCAATTCCGTCTTGAAGACGGCACTCTGGTTAGCGCACGACCCAGCGGTACCGAGCCTAAGATAAAATTCTACGCCAGCTGCCGCGCCGCCATAGGGCAGGGCGGATTAGATGCGGCGAAAGCGGAAGCTCAAAGAAAGCTCGACGCTATCAAAAGCGATATAAAAAAGATGATAGGCGACTGATAATGAAAAACAGAGCTGGGAACATCATTTTTTCGTTATTTGCTTGCTGCATTTCACTGTTTTCTTGCTCAACACAGCAGATTGCCATGCGCTCCAGTCCCGAATTCGTAGCGTCCCTGCTGCCCGGCGTAATAAAAAAGAGCGAAGCGAAGCTGAAAAAAAATCCGGACGACCAAAAATTGATACTGGAAACCGGCTCATACTACGTTATGGACGCGAACGCCTTTGTACAGGGACCGGCTTCTATGCTGCCGCCGGATAAATACAGCGAGCGGGAGGCAGAATACCAAAAGGCAAAAGCGATGTATAAGCGCGGTGCGGATATTCTGGAAGACGGACTGGAAAAACGCCATCCGGGCATCATTGCGAAGGCACGGGAAACCTCCGGCAGCGAGGATTTTGAGGAGCTTGGCAAAGAAGATGTGCCCTACATTTATTGGTTTACCGCAGCGGTTTTTTCGGCCTTCAGCCTTGATCCGCTGGATCTTTCAGCCGGGATGAAATCCGGCGCGGCCTCTAAACTGATAAAACGCGCCTACGTTTTGGACCCCGATTTCAATGACGGCGCGTTGGACGATTTTTTCATTCTATACTACGCTTCGCTGCCTAAGTCTATGGGCGGTGATTTGGCTCTCGCTAAAACGCATTATGACAGAGCTTTAGAAAAAACACACGGACTTTCCGCAAGCCCTTATGTCTCATGGGCACAAGCCGTCTGCATACCGGCGCAGGATTTCGCGGGATTTAAAAGCAATCTGGATAAGGCCCTGAGTATAAACGTAAACAAAAATCCGTCAAACAAACTTTTGAACGTGCTGTCCCAGCGCAAAGCGCGTTATCTGCTGGATAACACCGATATATATTTTATCGATACTGACGAAAGCGTTTGGGACGGCGCGGAAACCGAAGTGGAAAACGAGGAAGAAACGTGAAAAAACTTATATCGACAGCCGCTGTCGCGGCGTTTTGCTTTTTGCTGCCTCCGGCGGTTCTGATGTCTCAGCAAAGAACGGTAACCATAAAACTCGCGTCGCTTGCGCCTGAAAACACCCCTTGGGGCGCGGCTCTGAACAAAATGGCCGCAGACTGGAGCGTGGCGACAAACGGCGCGGTAAGACTTGTGGTGTATCATAACGGCGTGGCGGGCGGCGAGTCGGATGTTCTGCGAAAACTTCGATTAAACCAAATTCAGGCGGCGGTTTTTACATCAGCCGGAATGAACCTTATATCGCCGAGCATAATAACCCTAAGTTGCCCATTTTTGATAAGGACGGACGACGAACTTGATAAAGTTATTAATGAACTCCGTCCGCAATTGGAAGCAGGCATAGATAAAGCGGGTTTCGTCACGCTTGCCTGGTCAAAAGTGGGATGGGTGCGGTTTTTCTCTCGAAGACCGGTCTATGTCCCCGTCGACATGAAAAAACAAAAGCTCGCGGTAGGCAACGATATGCCGTCTTTGAACGACGCTTTTAGAACGATGGGTTACCAGCTCGTCGAGACCAGCTTGAACGATACGCTAGTGTCGCTCAACAGCGGTGCCATCGACGCGGTTTTCCAGAGTCCCGTAAACGCCGCCGTGTCCCAACTGTTCGGCATAGCGAAGAATATGTCCACATTGCGGATAGCCCCGTTCATGGGTGCGATATTGCTGAACCGTGCGGCTTGGCGCAGCATTCCAGAACAGTACAGGGACAAGCTTCTGAGCATTGGCCGTGAAATCGAAATACAGAACAATCAAAACGTAAAAAAAATGGAAGATGACGCGATTGCCGCCATGCTGCAAAACGGACTTATAATCAATGAATGTTCGCCGGAGCAGGAGCAGGAATGGATTGACGATGTGAACCGCGTGATGCCGCGGCTTTTGGAAAAAACTTTCGACAAGGAACTTTACAACAACATAAAAAATGTCATAGAATGATGGTGTCCGGCAGTCTGACAAACGTTGAAACCGGAAAATTACCGCATCGCGAAAGCAGCGGCGTAAAAAATGAAAAAATGGCTTAATCATCTTGAAAGCGGTATATGCAACACCGCCCTCACACTAATCGCGCTCCTGCTGTTCGTGAACTCGCTCCTGCGGCTTGTACTGCATACCACGCTGGGCGGTGCGGCTTTCTTTACGACGCATTTGCTGCTGGTTACCGCGCTGTTTTCTGCGATGATAACCACAAAGAATGAAAACCATCTTTCTATCGGCATCGTTCACTATATAAAAAACAAAAAAATACAAACGTTTTTTGCGGCCTCGACCGGACTTGTTTCAACATTCATTGCCGCTATACTCGTTTTTTGTTCGGCTGACTTCATAAAAATAGGGCTTAACCCGCCGCAAAAACTGGGCATTTTTTCAGACCGTTTTTTTGCTTACGCGATGCCACTGGCTTTTGCCGTGATGACGTTTCGTTTCGCGCGCATTACTCCGCTGCGTGGCAAAGCAAGACTGCTGTCCGTGGCGGCGGTGCTGGCAGGCGTTGCAGCCTCTTTACCGCTCATTTTCAAATTCATTTGGGAATTCAACCTGCCCGACTTCGCGTGGACGATTAACGACTTTTTCATCGCCGCCGCTTCCGCCGTGAAAACGCCGGTAATAATTCTGATAATTTTAGCGGCACTGGCGGGTACTCCGCTTTTTATAGTAATAGCGGCTCTTTCAATAATATTGATCCAGAGCTCCGGCGGCGAAATCGACGTTACGGCGAATCAAATTTACACTGCGCTTACACAACAGAACATAATCGCCATACCGCTTTTCACGCTGACAGGCTTCTTTCTTTCGGAAAGCAAAGCGGGAGAGCGGCTTGTAGAAACATTCCGCAGCGTATTTTGCGCGAGTCCCGGCGGAATGATAGCGGCAACAGTGCTGATATGCGCGTTTTTCACTTCATTTACCGGCGCTTCTGGCGTAACTATTCTAGCTTTGGGAGGCATACTGTACACGGTATTGACAGGGGACAAATCTGGCATACAGAGCGGCGGCGCAAAATATTCGAGCGCGTTTTCTATAGGGCTTTTAACCTCGTGCGGCAGTATCGGGCTGTTGTTCCCGCCTTCTCTTCCGCTGATACTGGTGGGAACCACAACGCAGACAAACATATTACAGTTGTTCGCGGCAGGGATACTACCGGGCTTGCTGCTGTCATTTTCAATGATTGTATTCGGCATAATAATTTCGCTAAAAATGAAGATGCCGCCGGAAAAATTCAGTCTTACACGGACGGCGCGCGCGCTGAAAAAATCTTTTTGGGAAATCATGCTGCCGTTTTTGCTCATAGGCGGCTACTTTTCCGGAATACTTTCGCTTGTGGAAATCGGCGCGGCGGCGTTAATCTATATTTTTGTCGTGGAAGTTTTTATATTTCGTGATATAGAGCCGCGTGATATCGGTAAAGTTTTCGCTAAGGCGCTGCCGGTAACGGGCGGCATACTCGCCATATTAGCCCTTTCCGGCGCGCTTTCATACTACATCGTAGACACGCAGGCGCCTGAAAACTTTGCGCGCTGGGCGCAGTCCGCCATAAAATCCAAATGGCTGTTTCTTTTGATACTAAATCTTATGCTGCTTATTACGGGCTGCCTCATTGATATTTTTTCAGCCATACTGATAGTTTTGCCGCTGTTAATACCGCTTGCCGACGTTTTCGGCATAAACCACATACATCTTGGAATGATATTCCTGATAAACATGGAAGCAGGTTTCCTAACGCCGCCTGTCGGATTAAACCTTTTTTTAGCAAGCTATCGTTTCAAAAAGCCGTTCATCGAGATATGCCGCTACGTCGCGCCGTTTCTTTTGATACAATTGATAGTGGTTCTCCTGACTACCTACTTGCCGCAAATGTCGATGCTGCTTACTGGACTGTTTTAATCCGGTAAAACCTCTTGCACCGTGATTATTAAAGACGTTTTCAGAAGTAAGGGATATGTTCCCGTTTTTCAATGAAGCCACCGTCTTGCCATTGCCGCTTTATTTCCAGAATGGACTTCTCCTTGCCCGTCCTTTTCCGATTCCGTACTCCCCATACCCTATCCTATAAAGTAACCGACCGCGTTAATTCCCGATGTACTATTTTCATAAGTTCAGGAATTTCAAGCTGTTGCGGACAATACTGTTTACAATGACCACAGTTTATACATTGATCCGCGCAAATCATTCGTGAGTTTTGATAAATAAGCGAATCATTCACCGGTTTATAAAAAAGTTGGTACTGATTGTAGAGTTTAAACAAATTGGGTATATCCAAGCCTTGTGGACACGGCATACAATATTTGCATCCGGTACAAGCGATATTTATTTTTGATTCATATGTTTTTT
>JAIRSB010000138.1 GCA_031255655.1 Spirochaetaceae bacterium
AAAAAATCGCCTTTGCCGTAGACGCTTCGCTCGAAACATTCAAGCAGGCAGCGCGGCGCGGCGCGGGAATGCTTTTTGTTCATCACGGACTTTTCTGGGGAAATCCGCAGCGAATCGACGGCGTTCTGCGCGCGCGTATCGGCTTTTTGCTTAAAAACAACCTTGTCCTCTATGCCGCGCACCTTCCGCTTGACGCGCACGGCGAACTTGGAAACAACGCCGCCCTATCCGCCCTGCTCGGCATAGAGGACAAACAGCCATTTGGCTTATACCACGGAGTAAAAATAGGCTTTAAGGGACACCTTGCCGCGCCGCTGACCATTGACGAGGCGGCAGCGCGCATAAGTTTCAACGGCTCCACGCCGCTTGCGATACATCCTTTCGGCAAGCAGAAAAACTATACCTGCGCAGTGATTTCAGGCGGAGCGGCTACGGAAGCGATTCAGGCCATTGAAGAAGAGGTTGATCTGTACGTTACAGGTGAAGGCTCCCATTCCATTTATAATACCGCGCTTGAAGGCGGCATAAACATGCTTGCCGGAGGGCATTACGCCACCGAAGTCTGGGGCCCGCTCAAATTGGCGGAATATTGCAAAACCGCGTTGAACATAGAAACAGAATTCATTGACGCGCCTACCGGTTTGTAAAAAAGGAGGAAAAATGACTGCAAGTAACATAAACTTTTTGAAAAAGGCGGCGCCGTTCTCGTTAACCGTGCTGGTTATTTTGCTTGATCAGCTTACAAAATCCTACATAGCGAGTAATTGGGAAATCGGAACAATGATAGCGGATGTTTTCAACAATGATTTGCTGCGCATATATCACGTGCGTAACAAGGCAATAGCGTTTAGTTTGGGAGGCAGCTTGCCGGAAACCATACGCCCCGCGCTGTTTATTGTCCTGCCCATCATTGTTTTAGGCTTTTTGTGCTTTTTTTATTGGAAATCAGACGATTTTACCGAAGCGCAGCGATGGGCTATAGCGGGAATAGTGGGCGGCGGCGTTGGCAATCTTATTGACCGCATTTTCCGACCTGACGGCGTTGTAGACTTTATCAGTGTAAAATTCTTCGGCATACTAGGCTTTGAACGCTGGCCGACCTTCAATGTCGCGGACTCCGCTGTTGTAATTTCCGTGTTTGTATGGCTGTTTTCGCTGTTTCTTACGCCGGAGAAAGGCAAAAAAGGAGCGGAAGCATGACAAAACGCGGAAACACCATTCTTTTTATCGTTGCGGCGACGGGTTTCAACATTGTTTTAACCGGATTGATATTCGTTTTTATGTTTGCGCTGTTTTTTGTGTTCATAAAGCCGTTTATCAGCGACAACTACATCATATTCGGCCTGCCCGTAGTTTTTATGATATCGATACTTATATCGTTTATTTTGTACCGCGCGATATTAAAACGATTTTTGGCGAATGTCGACATGGATAAATACTTTGACACCGCTTTCACATTCAAGAAAAAAACGCCTTTGCCGGAGAAAACCGAACCCGCCGCCCCACCTCCAGAGAAGCCGGCGGAAGCAAAGCGCGGGTAGTACGCAGTAATTTTTAAGGAGACGCGACAGATGAGTGATGTTTTTATGAACACGTACCATCGTTTGCCGGTAACGTTTACGTCTGGCGATGGCTGCTATCTTTTTGACGATGCCGGGAGCCGCTATTTGGACTTTACATCCGGCATAGCGGTTAATTGTTTGGGACACCGGCACCCCGCGTTGATTTCGGCGCTGAATATTCAGGCGAATAAACTTTTCCACGTTTCAAACTATTACCAGTGCGACACGGCGGAAGCCTTTGCACGTAAACTTACGGCGGCGGCGGGAATGGAAAAAGTCTTTCTTTGCAATTCCGGCGCGGAAGCGAATGAATGTGCCTGCAAGATTGCCCGTAAATACTCGCTGGTAAAGTACGGCGAAGGCCGGCACACGATTGTCAGCCTGAAAGGAAGCTTCCACGGCAGAACCATCACGATGCTGTCGGCAACTGGGCAAGAGCGTTTTCATACGAACTTTGGTCCGTTCACTGAAGGCTTTCGCTTCGTCGAGCCGGGGGATGTGGACGCGCTGAAAACCACGCTCGACTCCTCGGTCTGCGCCTTGCTCATCGAAGCGGTTCAGGGCGAGAGCGGCGTTGTCCCGCAAAGCGCGGATTTCGTCGGGGCGGCTGCGGAAATCTGCGCTAAAAAAGACATCCTGCTCATGTTCGACGAAATTCAGTGCGGGCTGGGGCGCACCGGAACTTTCTTTGCGTTTGAAAGCTACGGCGTTAAGGCCGATGTGGCAACGCTTGCCAAAGGGATTGCCGGAGGTCTGCCTATGGGCGCGGCGTTGGCCGGAGAAAAGGCCTGCGATGTGTTGGCAGTAGGCGATCACGGCAGCACCTGTGGGGCCAATCCGCTTGCCGCGGCCTGCGGCATAGCAGTGCTCGACATTGTGAACACGCCAGCTTTTTTAAGCGAAATCGCCGAAAAAGGCGCTTATTTCATGGAAAAACTTGAGACGTTAAAGCCCATGGTCAAGGCTGTGCGCGGTAAGGGACTTATGCTTGCCGCCGACTTGAACGTGGAAGCCCGCCCCGTCCTTGAAAAGCTCCTTAAACGAGGCGTGCTGGCGCTTTCCGCCGGAGAGGGGAAGACCCTGCGCTTCCTGCCGCCCTACATAATCAGCAAAGACCAGATTGACGCTGGACTGGATGTTTTGCGCGGTGTGCTGGCAGACTAGTGGTAGCGTGGCGTGACAGAATCTTCGTGCCCTGAAAAAAGGCCTCGCCCAAAAACCAGACAGATTGCGGTAGGCGGCTTTGGCGGCGTAAACCGGATTGTGATAGGCGGCGGCGCTCCCGTATCGATACAAACGATGTGGAAAGAGCCGCTAAGGTCCGAAGACGTTTGCGGAAAGGGCCTTGCCGAAACCCTACGGCGCATCAAGAAGCTTTCAGCCATGGGCTGCGGCCTATTGCGCTTCGCCGTCCCGGACATGGAGGGTGCGGAGACGCTGGGGCGTTTGTCCGCCGCCTGCCCCATGCCGCTTGTCGCGGACATTCACTTTGATTACAAGACGGCGCTGCGCGTTCTGGACTTCCCTGTGGCGAAGATACGGATAAATCCAGGTAACATAGGCGGCAAAGAGCGCGCTCTCAAAGTGATTGCTAAGGCGCGCGATAAGGGCGCGGCTATCCGCATCGGGGTGAATGGCGGCAGTCTGCCGCATGACTTGCGGGCGGAACTCGCTTCCGGCGAGTTTACTCACGAGGAAGCGATTGTCCGCGCTGCCGAGCGAGAGCTTGCCCTTTTTGACGAGGCGGGTTTTGAAAGCGTGGTAGTTTCTATGAAGGCGTCGTCCGTGAACGCTACTATAGCGGCGGCGCGGGCGTTCGCCGCCCGCTACGCAGCGCCGCTGCATATAGGGGTCACGGAGGCCGGCCCTCTTATCGCCGGTGTCGTGCGGAACACAGCGGCCCTCTACTTACTTCTGACAGAGGGAATAGGCGACACCCTTCGGGTGTCGCTGTCCGACACGATGGAACGCGAGCTAATTGCGGCGCGGGAAATACTAATGACGGCGCGGGAAAGCGCCAACGCCTCCGCAAGCGGAGGCGTTGGCGGCGGGCGCTTCGACTTGGCGGACGGGGCACGTATCGTCTCTTGCCCGCGCTGCGGCAGGTGCGCTTTCGACACGCACGCTTTCACGGATAGGTGGCAGGCCCGCCTGTATTCTATCCGCAAAAACATAACTGTGGCGG
This sequence comes from Spirochaetaceae bacterium, assembly GCA_031255655.1. Lineage (GTDB taxonomy): Bacteria > Spirochaetota > Spirochaetia > Treponematales > Breznakiellaceae > JAIRMY01. The sequence continues at coordinate 3,748 of JAIRSB010000138.1, forward strand.
TGATGGGCTGCCCGGTGAATGGGCCGGAGGAAGCCCGTGCCGCCGACATCGGGATAACCGGCGCGGGTAATAAAATCCTCATCTTTAAGCAAGGACAAATATCTCGCCGTCTTGATGTTCCCGATGAAAGCCGCGCCGCCGATATTGCCGACCGCGCCTTTCAAGAAGAGTTGGAAAACTGCGGGTACACCCCGCGCTAACGCTTTACGGGACTACGGGAACAAAACAGGGAAAAAAAGCGCAGTGGCGCAGATTAGGATGATGGCTGTCAAAACAAGGACTTTGGACTTTGTATCGGTCAGAGATTTGAAGATGCCAAAACGCGGCTTTGTCGCGTTCCGCGGACGCTGGGCGTCTTCGTACAAGGCGCGGACACTCGGACTGGCTTTTTGAAGACGGTGTTCGCGGGAATAATAAAAAACCACATCGCTCTCTGACAATTTCTCTTCGTCTACGGGGCGAATATCAGGCGAATTGACCGACCCCCGCATCAACGCCGCCCCAGCATCATCTTAATCGGATTCAAATTGAACCGCGCCAGAAAATACAGCCATCCAAAGCCGAAACCCGCAAGATGAGTAAGATGGGCCACGCCGTTCGATACGCCGAAAACCATAGAAAAAGTCTCTATTGCGGTAAAGCCAAGCACCATTACAGGCGCGCGCAACGGCAAAATCCCCCAGATGTACAGCACTGAATTAGGGAAAAAGGCGGCGTAGGCAAGCTGAACGGCGAATATGGCTCCCGACGCGCCCAAAAGCGGAACGGCGGCGGCACCCGTGAACAGGAAAACAATGAACGAAAAAACTCCCGCAAGTGTCCCCGTTACAAGATAGTAAACAAGAAATTCTTTGCTGCCCATGTAACGTTCAGTCTGCGTTCCAAAAACAAACAGCGCAAGCATATTAAAAATTATGTGACTGAAATTAGCGTGTGCGAACATATATGTCAAAAACTGCCATACAAAACCGTGCAACACGAAAACCGGCGTCATTGCAAGTATACGAGTTGCGATAGGAAATATATTTTGTGCCGCGAAAACAAGTGCATTCACGCATATCAGCACAAGGGTTACATTGAAATAACTATATGCAAAAGGTCTGCGGATCAGCTTCATGATTTAAGTGTACTACTCAAACATTATCGATTCTAGTAACAGAGCTGATAGTAAAATCGCTTTCCGCCGGTATCCCTAAAACAATTTTTTCTGCCTTCGCGCGAATTCTCTATATTTTTGCGGGTCAGCTTTAAACGCTACTATAGGCAGCGCACTGTCGGCGCGCGCCTTGTCGAGGGCGCGTTCCGCCTCGTTTAACAAGTTCATCGCGCTGACGCTGCGGCCCGAACGCGCCGAAATCCCCATCAACAATTCAACATACACATTCTGCGGCATCAACTCACGGGCGCGGCGGTGAAACTCTTTGGCGTCTGCGAAAACATCATCCAACTCAACTCCGGGCATGATGATATAAACGCCGCCCTCCCTTTCAAAAACACGGCAACCGTTTTTGAAGAAAGCCGCCGCCTGTTTCACCAATACCTCTTCCTGTAAACCCGCCGCAGACCATTCGATGCATAAAAGCGAAAGATCAATACCGTCATGTTCGGCTTTCCTTAGTTCGTGCTTCAAGTCGTCAATAAAGGTTCTGTCATCGTCCATAATACCAAAGTTGTCTGTTTCATACATCGCGTTGGCCGCGGCAAGCAATCCCTCATTTTCCTGTTCGGCAATGGGTAAGCTCTCCTCAATTTGCGCGTCTTCAAATCCGGTTGGAGATAAACCTTCCTCAGTTTGAGCGATTTCTTGCTCGTCAGAATAATAGATTTCCTCAGTCTGATCAGTTTCCGGATCGGTGGAGGATGAAGTTTCCTCAACTTGGGCAGTCTCCAGCTCGTCAGGAGGAGGCGTTTCTTCAATTAGGTCGGATTCCGACTCAGCAGAATAGTGGATTTCCTCAGTCTGATCAATTTCCGGATCAATTAGCGATGATATTTCTTCAGATTGGATGGTTTCTGGCTCGGTGGAATAGCTGATTTTCTCAGTCTGATCAATTTCCGGATCAATTAGCAATGATATTTCTTCAGATTGGACGGTTTCCGGTTCGGTGGAATAACCGATTTCCTCAACTTGAACGATTCCCTGTTCAACAGGAGAAGACATTTCTTCAATTGGAGCGGCTTCCGGCCCAGCGAGAGAAGGGATTTCTTCAGTCTGAGCGGCTTCCGGTTCGACAGGAGCTTGAGTCTCTTCAAACCGCGCGGCTTCCGTGTCAGTCTGCGGTGAATTTTCTCCGTCCGGCGACTCACCGGAGGTCGGCAAAGCGCCGCGTTCCATTTCGGGTTCGGAGCGGTTATCGTTTGTGAAACGTGACACATTTTTTTTGGCGGAAGAAAGCTCTGTTTTTTCAAGACTCACGTCAACAATGAGCGTGAAAAAAGCGATTATCAGCGCCACAAGTATGGCCACAAAAGACGAGCGCAAGGCCAGCAGCAACGTGTTAAAATTTACCAGCGGCGAAAAAGCGCTTATATTCACACTTTGTCCGCCTTCCGTGCCAAACGGAGCCGTCTGCGGGGCGCGGTATAACTTAATTTGCCTGTTAAAATCCGGACGCCCGCTTTGATATGAAATGAGCCCCGGTTTTTTTTCAAACGCTGCTTTACTGCCGCCTGGACCATAGATTATAACTGCGTCAATGGCTTTCGACATGTCCAGTTGTGTTTTTATGTCTTCGATGTATTCGCCGCTAAGAACGCCTGACGCACTGGCGCGGGCGGCAAAATCCTTCAAATCGGCAAATTCTTGCCGCGACTCGAAATGCTGCTCCCCTATTGCCTTATAAATCCGAACTACGGCGAAGGCAGCGGCGGCTATGTATATAGTTATGCAAAAAAAAGCTATAAGTGATTTAACATTTTGCCACATATTTTTATTTTATAAACTTTTGCCGATAAGATTAAGAGGGGGATGCCTTTTACTAAAATATGACCGGTAGTCCAAGTCATACCCACACTATTGGAAAAACCTAAAATATGATACGAAAGATGAAATTACCTGCCGGATGGTATCCGCGCGGCGTTGCGGAAATAGACGAATATTTGACGGATTTTTTGCCGGCAGGAGAGCGGGGAGATGCTGCGGCGGTTGCCGCGCCCCACGCCGGCTGGTTTTTTTCCGGGAAAATTGCCGCGCGCGCGTTGGCGGGACTTAGTCGGGACGCCGATGTAGTCGTGGTTGCGGGCGGGCATCTTTCGGCAGATGCGCCTGTCCTGTTTGCGGA
>JAIRSB010000177.1 GCA_031255655.1 Spirochaetaceae bacterium
CTGCCGCGTTTGCCGCTCATGACACCGCTTTCTTACTCGCGCAGGGCGAAACTGAGTACGAAAAGAATGTAAAAAATAGTGCTGACGATGATGAATATCTCTCACTGCTTTACCGCGCCGGTGTGTACGCTGAAGACGCCGAATGGCAATCTCCGTTCACGCTGGATATTGACAGGGTGAGGGGTATCGATTATACGTCATGGCGTGAGCAAGGGCCGGTTTTAGAGGTTGACGGAATAATATATATGGACGGCGGCCATCCGCTTTCTTTTAGCGTCATATTGCTTTGGCGTTTGGAACCACCGAAAATACTGGGTAGCTACCCGTAATCGGGCAGATGTTCCGACTTTACGAGCGCGTTTTTTGTTCTTTTTTTTGGGGGGAGGGGGGTGATCACTCCAGAAGCTCAAATTCCTCTGGTGAACAAATTCTGCCTTTATATAAAATTTTCGGATATACGACGATGCCTAATTTTTTTTCGATGCTGCGCAGGGCGCGCAGTTCTTTTTCATTGCCTATGCTTACCATCACGCCTTTTTTCCCGGCGCGTGCCGAGCGTCCGGCGCGATGTATATAGACATCGCTGTCTTCGCTTACGCTCATCGTTATGATATGCGTTATGTTTTCTATGTCCAGCCCCCGTGCCGCGAGGTCGCTGGCCGCTAATATAGGCGTCTTGCCTGAACGGAAATCGCGCAGCGCGTTTTTGCGTTTATTTTTATCCATGCCGCTGTAAAGTCCCGCCGAGTTGTATTTATGGTGGTTCAATTTCGAGACGATTTCTTCAATTGAGGCGGCGCGGTCTGAAAAAACGAGGGCTTTCTTAGGACGCGCCGCCGACAAAAATGATCGCAGTGTATTTATCTTATCGCGGTCTTCCGCCCACAATGCCCAATGTAGTATGCTGTCGCGCAGTATTTCCTGTTCGTCGCTTTCCAGAATGATTTCTGTGCCTAAAAGCGCACTCAGGCTCAGTCGGATTTTTTGCGGCAATGTCGCGCTGCACCCTATTTTTACCGCGTCTGGACTAATGTTTTTTAGCAATTCTTCAGCTTCACCGGAATACTCTTCCGCGATAATCCTGTCGGCTTCGTCGAAAATTAAATACTCGACATTGTCCAGTTTTATTTTTTTCATACGCAGCAATTGTGAAAGTCTGCCCATATTTGCGCTTATTACTGCCGGTTTGTTTTTTCTTATGCCTTCAATCTGCCTGTCAATGTTTCCGGAGCCGCTTATAAGCTGCGGACTTAATTTTTCACACGCCGGACGGCCGTCGATTTCGAGGCCGTCCAATAAAAAATCGATTTCATTTTTTATCTGAGAGCAGAGTTCAAGCGTCGGCGATATAATAAGAGCACGGCAGCCGGACGTTCTGGTATTACTGTTTATTATGTTCTGCAATACCGGAATCAAATAAGCGAAAGTTTTTCCGGTACCGGTTTGTGAGCGGAATAGTATGCCGCGTTTATCAAGGATATACGGAATTACTATTTTTTGAATCGCTGTTGGAGTTTGTATGTTTCGTTGGCGTAATTTTTTTGAAAAAGAATTGTCAATACCATCTATAAATTTTGTGTCTGTCATTAATGTTTCTTTTCCGCTATATCTCTTTCGTAATCCGCTATAGTATCCGTGTAAATTTTTTCGAGCCGTTTTGACATTATATCCATAGTCCATAACTTGCCGTAGTTAAGCGCGTCCACCGCTTTTTTTTCATACAAATTTTCATCTTTTAGCAAATCGAGCACACGGCCGGCGAATATATTCTCGTCATTCGGTGTCATAAAGCCGCCGTTATCGCCGCGCATAACGTTCATCGTTCCCCGCTCTCCGACAGCGACAACCGGTATGCCTGACAGCATGGCCTCGATTGTTACAAGCCCCTGTGTTTCCGTTCTTGAAGGAAAAATAAAAATTTTAGATATGCAGTATATTCGCGCTAGTGGTATATGCGGAACGTATCCGCTGAAAATAAAATTATCGCGCAGTCCCAAAACGGCGCATTCTTCTTTCATCCAGTAAATATCGGGTCCGCTTCCCGCTATGAGAAAAACAACATCGTTTTGTTCTTTGATGATTTTAGGTGCGATTTTTAATATAAGCTCGATGTTTTTTTCTTTGCTTACGCGTCCGGCATACAATAAAATTCTTTTATTCTTCAATTCCGGGTATATTTTTTCCATTGATGCGCGGAAAGTGTTATTTTCATTTTCGTCCCGCGGATAAAAAATCGAATCGTCAATTCCTGTAGGCAAAAGGAAGGGGGTCTTTTTTGTTTTGTATTTTTTTGCATAATCGCGGATTACTTCATTCGGAACGATGATGCGGTACGCTCTCCTAAACGCGGTATTTTCTACAATCCATAAAATTATATTTAATATAAAAAGCGGAGCCCATGGAATATAATTTGTCATGTAATCGCACCAAAGTGTATGATAAGTGTATACTGTAGGAATTTTATTTATTCTCGCGCAGTAATAGCCGAAATCCGCAGTTACAAATTCTGAATGTATGTGAATAATATCCGGCATGAACTTAGATATTTGTCTTGATACCCAAAAAAGTTTATGGGATTTTGAAATTCTGTCTTCTTTTGAGATAAGAATTGGAACAGAAGGCACTCTGATTATACATTCTTCCGGCACTCCGCCGGAGTTCGCTTCCTCTTTATCGAAAGTTCCACTGGTAGGCGATTCGGGGTAGTATGGGCAGATTATCAAAACTTGATGTCCCAGTTTTATAAGAGCCGCCGAAAAACTTTCAACCGAAACGGAAACACCGTTTACACGCGGCCAATAAGAGTCTGTAAACATGACAATTTTCAATTTATACCCTTGATTCGCGGCATTCGTCCTTTGAAATAAGCCTGCGTTCCGGCGCGACTGTCGGCTTCGTGCCGCTTATCGATTTCTTTTTGCATTATGGAGCGTACCGCTTCGGCAAAGTCTTTCACGCTGGATAAAACAATGCGTCTGTCATCATCATATTTAATGTAGCAAGCAGGGTAGACGGGGTCAAGTACAACTATGCGTTCACGCGGGAACTTACGCGAAAATAACGCGCCGGGTTTCAGTCGTCCTTCCGAAAACACTGTAAGCAGCGGGAATACGGGTATGTTAAGCCGCGCCGCCACGAGAAAGGCGCCGG
>JAIRSB010000159.1 GCA_031255655.1 Spirochaetaceae bacterium
TCAGGTAACATTTAGCCTTATGGATTAGATTAAATTTCCACCGTATCTCTGGCCGGAGACTCCCGCATCTCTTGCTGGAAAGTACCGCTTCTCTCGACTAAGAGTACCGCATCTCGTAACAAAATCTCTTGACCTTTTTTCGTTTCTTGCGCTATTCTAACGGCAAGTTTTTAACGGAAAGGAGACGTATACGGCAGTTTGGCTCAGAAAAATATAGAAGAAAACGGTGATTTATACAAATGGAAGAAAAATCAATTTCGGAGGGGCAGATTGTTTTACAAGAGCAGGGGGAGCCGTTGCAAGAGCGGCTGGAACTTGCCCGAACCGATCCCCGCGCCCTCAATTCACTGCTCCGCGACTATATGCCGTTCGTCAGAAAATGCCTATCCGCCGTCTTTTTCAAAGACGGCGACCGCCGGAACAACACCGCCGAAGCGATGCTCGCCTTTATCCACAGCGTCAAAACCTACAAGCCCGAAAACGGCGCGTTCATCCCATACGCCCGGATTGTAATACGCAACAGACTAATCAACGCCGCCCTAAAAGAAGCGGCCATCAACAAAACGTTTTTCGCTGTGTCGATATGCAAAGACGATGACGAAACGGGCGGACAATGGGAACTGGAGGCAGCACGGCGGCAGTATGAAATTGCGGAAGAACGCAAAGCTCTGAAAATCGAGATACAAGCCGTCAACACGGAGTTTGGCCGCTGGGGTTTCGCGCTGCCGGACTTGGTAAAGGCCTGCCCCAAGCAGACGCGCTCGCGGCGAACATGCGGGATGATAGCGCGGAAGGCACTGGAAAACCGGCAGCTTATCGCGGAAATGACACAAAAGCACACACTCCCCATAAAACAGCTTGCCGCCCTTTCGCGCTGCCCGCAAAAGACGCTGGAAAAATACCGCCGCTACATCGTCGCCCTCATTGTCATTATGGAGGGGGACTACCCTTATCTGCGCGCCTTCCTGCCGCCGTTTGACGAAGCGGAAGCCCTCGTCCCCGCCGTCGGGCTATTCACAAACATAGTATTCCTGTTTCTGTTAGAGGGGAAAATATGAAAGCTGTCATCATGCAGGTGCGCGGCAAAAAGAGCATCGTTCTTTTTAGCAACGGCAAGTTCGGCACAATTCCCACGCCGCCCGGCTGCGAGGAAGGCTCGGTCGTTACTATTTATGTCAACAAACGCCTTAAGCTGCTGGCTATTATTCTTGCCGCCGCCGTGCTTTTGGCTCTGGGCGTTTTTATCGGCGTTTCCATCACGAAAGGCAAAGCCGCCGCCGCGCCGCCCTCCGCCCACGAAATGCCGCAAGACAGCGGGCATGGCAGGCATGGACGCATGATGGAGCGCCGCTGGTGGTAATTTTTTAAGGAAAGCCCCTCCGTTTTAAGCCGCCTCGCTTTGTATCCTATTCATGGGGCAGGGAGGCAAAGTGTCTTCGCAGAGAGGCAGTGCGTCCCTGTCCCGAAAATCAATTTATGGAGGGTTTTCTATGAAGAAAATCGTATTGGCAATGGCAGTCGCTTTTGCGGCAGCCGGCCTCGCGGCGGCGCAGGGCTGGAACACCGCGCAAACAGTGAGCGTTCAGGGAACTTTGAGCCTGCAAAACGGCGTTATCGCCCTATCGAGCGGGGGTACGATATATTATGTGCCGGAGCTTTCTCGCTATGTGGGCTTTATCGAGGCCTTGAAAGAGGGGGCGCAGGTGAAGGTTGAGGGCTGGCAAACAGGCGGCGGCTACATAGCGCCGTCTAAGCTGAGCGTTGGCGGCAAAGATTACGACTTTTCGCCCGCTTTTTACGGCGGCGGCAGGCGCGGAGGCCACGGCGGCGGCTGCTATTCAGGCGGCGGGCGGTACTGCTGGTAAGATTGGCCCCTAACCCGCACGGCGTTTTCTCGAAAACGCCGTGTTTTAACCACAGATTTTCACTGATTAAACCTGATTCATCCGTGGTTCCAAAAACTCACTGTTTTTTTGAGGCGGTGCACTGCCTTCTCCATCGTCATTGCGAGCGAGAGACAAGCAGCCCCGGCGGCATTCGCCCTCAGCTTGACGCCACGCAGAGGCTTTGCCTATGCTTGCCAAATATGTGGTATATGCGAAGAAAAGGGCAGATATAGGGCGTAGGGCGTTATGTGCCATTTTTGAAAAATAAAAATATATCAAAATAGATGGAGAATATATATTTTTCATTTGGATAAAGGATTTTTAATGTGAAACAATATTTTTTATTACTTGGTGTTGTTATTGGATTTGCTCTGATTGGATGTGATAATGATACAAATAAGACTGAAGAAATTTCTTTTGAGGGAACATGGCTCGGAACATTCCCTAATGATTTTATTGCTGTTGAACTGCGTGAAAAATCAGTTGAAATGATATTTTCTGAAAATTCATGGCTTCAGAAGATTGAAGAAGAAAATTATGCAAAGGGAACTTTCCGCTATGATAGCGTGAATTTTTATCATACATTGACACACCTGTATAGCAATGATTCATGGATTGATGTATCCGGGATTAATTCTGATGAAAATATAGAATATAATATTAAAGGAGATACTTTAACATTCACAAACGCTGCACAGGTGAGTTTTTCGCTTAAAAAAATAAAATAATTTTGTGTAAATGGTTGACATAAATAAAGGTTTATGATATAAACTGTTCTGGAGGATATTTTATGGAAATGATACCGCAAATAAAAGCATATTTTGAGGCAAAAGATGGTGATGTAGATATAATTGATAACTATTTTGCCGAGGATGTTTGTATAGAAGATACGGGTGAAAATGATATTGTTAGAGGCTTCGATAATTGTAAAAAATGGCTTAAAGGTAAAAAGCAACAATACAAAATGGAAACAAAAATTGTTGACTCAAAGAATGATGAAAATGGAACAATAAAAGTTTCCGTATTGGTTAGTGGAAATTTCGCTCCTGGAAGTTATCCATTTGATTATTATTTTACCATAATAAATGATAAAATTAACTCTGTAAAAATAAACTATATGGGAGAATAAATTATGATTGATTTTTTAGACCTTTGTAAACAAAGGCAAAGCTGCCGGAGTTTTTCAGAACAGCCGGTGGAACATGACCAGTTGGTACAATGCGTCGAAGCTGGCCGTTTAACTCATTCCGGCTGTAATGCCCAGCCGTGGAGTTTTGTTGTGGTAGAAACGCCGGAGTTGGTTAAACAAGTGGCAGAATGTGGCAAACAGTTAAACCAGAACGGCTGGCTTGGCAGTGCAAAAGCGTTCATTATTATCCTTGAGGAACACGCTGTTTTAAGTCCTGTTATTAGCTGCTTTCTTGACAGTCAATACTACGCAAAAGGAGATTTAGGCGCGGCCGCTGCATATGTGTGTCTGGAAGCCGCCGCACAAGGGCTTGGGAGTTGCAATATTGGCATTTATGATCGCAAAAAGATTTGTGAATTGTTAAATATTCCGGTCGAGAAGCAATTTGGCGCGGTAATCGCGTTAGGCTATCCTTCAAATAATACTATTCGATCAAAGAAACGGAAAGCATTTGAAGATATTGTGAGATTTGTGTAAATAGTATGATTGTTATTTAGTAACCAATTCAGTTGACTTGTTCGACACCCATGTTGGTTGTCTCCTAAGTTATTTTTTAGTGGTCATTGTTTAGAAACTGAAGTTTCTAAACAACTCTAGTATTGAAACAAGGAATAACAATGAAAAACAAACAGCCGTCAATATTTGATTTAGTTGTGGAAACTCATATAGGCTTGGAACGGCAAGGTCCTGGCAGTCCTGAAGCAACTATTAAAGCGTTAAGTTTTCTGGATAACCATAATAAAGATTTTCGGGCGGCGGATTTGGCTTGTGGAACTGGCGGGCAAACAATGGTTCTTGCGCAAAACATTTCTGGAAATATTACCGGCGTAGACTTTTGTTCCAGCTTTATAAATATTTTTAACAATAATTCCAAAAAACTAAATCTGCAAGAAAGGGTAAAAGGCATTGTCGGGTTAATGGAAAATCTGCCTTTCGAAAAAGAGGAATTTGACCTTATCTGGTCCGAAGGGGCTATAGATAATATAGGTTTCGAAAAAGGATTGAATTATTGGAATAGTTTTCTTAAAAAAGATGGCTATATTGCCGTAACTTGCCCCTCATGGTTTACCGACGAACGCCCTTCTGAAATTGAAAAGTTTTGGTCTGACGCCGGTTGTAGTTTGGATACGATAGGGAATGATGTTTTGATAATGCAAAAATCAGGCTATGTTCCTGTTGCCGCGTTTACATTGCCCGAAAAATGCTGGACAGACAATTATTTTGCCCCGCGCGAAGCGGCGGAAAAAGCCATTTTGGAAAAATATGCAGGGAATGAAACAGTGGCGGCTTACATTAAAAATGGCAAATATGAGGTTGATTTATATTCAAAGTACAAACAATATTACGGATATGTTTTCTATATTGGTAAAAAAAGATAGAAATTACGAACGCTTCACCCCGTGCACCGCGGTGGCTTATTTGGAAAAGAGAAAAAAATGGAAAATAAGGGCGGCATCAGCATTAAACCCGTTGATAAAGACAACTGGGTGGACTTTGAGGCGTTTTTTCAGTCGCAAGGCAAGCTGAATTACTGCTGGTGTATGTGCTGGCGCCTAAGCAAGGGCGAAAAAGACGAGCTAAAACAAAACGATTCCGCCTGTAGAAAGGCGTTTATAAAGCGGCGGGTCTGGGAAAATACGCCGGTTGGCATATTAGGCTATGCCCAAAAAGAAGCGGTGGCTTGGTGTTCCATCGCGCCGCGCGAGACGCACAGGCCTCTGGGCGGAGACGGCGGAATAAAAAACGTCTGGTCAATCACCTGCTTCTACATAAAAAACGGATACCGGCGGCAGGGTCTTATGAAAACGCTCATCGAAGGCGCAAAAAACTATGCTGCCCAAAATGGCACCCACTATATAGAAGCCTATCCCGTCGAAAAAGATTCCCCCAGCTACAGATTTATGGGATTTATTAAAACATTTGAGGAAGCGGGCTTTAGTTTTGTAAAGACAGCGGGGAAAAGAAGGCATGTAATGGTGCATAAAATGAGCGCACTTTCCGGTGGTGCCGCCATTTAACCTTCCACGGGTTCGCAAAGCGGACAGCGCGGAATTGTTTCCGCGCCGTCCGCCCCACTGCCGTAAGTATACGGCGAAGCGGTTATAGGTTAGTTGTTCTGCTCCGGCAATTGGACGGTTGCCGGATTGTTGGTACCAATGACCGCGCTCTTAAGATGCACCAAATTGGTGTTTTGGGAAATCATGTTCAACAAACCGGATTTTTGTAGTTTAATCTTGCCTGTGATGTTGTTGGAACTGGATTTCATGAGTGTTACATAAAACCATGTTGTCTAATGGCGAAGGAGCCGCGTATGCTCTAAGCGTTGTTTGGGCTTCAATCGACCATTCTGTACCACTACCACCAACGGTAAATGGTGAATTCGGTGTATTAATGTTCAGCCGTCTGGTAACATCGGGAACCTCCTTTTTTTACTCGCCCTCCGACAGCGTGAGTGTAAATTGGTTAATAGCGACAGCCTTAAAACTAATCGTTACATTTTCTACATAGTGGGTGTTCCACCGCCGCCCTCATCTGCCGCTGGTTCTTCATCTGTGGGACATCCCACAATAAAAGCCGAAAACGCCAGCGTCATAGCCAGCGTTCCAATGATAATCAATTTGTTTTTT
>JAIRSB010000220.1 GCA_031255655.1 Spirochaetaceae bacterium
TCCTGAATACCTAATTCCACAACGGTTGCAGAGCCGCCCCAAGAAACCACGTGTTCTTTTGGAATGAGAGAGACCACCTTATCCGCCGCTTCCTGCCTGTTATCAAAATACCATGCGTCAAAAAAACGTTTTTTCAGAGCGTCAACCACCCTGGGACCAAGTTTTGAATTTCTTTGTTTATACGCTGCTTCCATAATAAACCTCGATAAGTCTCCTCGTTTATTTTCAGAAATTTTTATAAAGAGAGTTCAACAACACCATCTATTTTTTCGATTCGTGCGAGAGTGATTTCACGGACGATTTTATCGCGGACATCGCGGGCGTCGCGGAGCTTCAAACGATGAGACAACACGGGAACAGCTAACGCGGCAATGTCTTCGTCCGTTACAAAAGAGCGCCCGCGTATAAAAGCCAGGGCGCGGGAAGCCGCCAGAAAATGCAGCGCGGCACGGGGGGAAGAGCCCAGCAGCAAACTTTTGTGAGTACGAGTTTCGCGGACAATATCGACAATAGCCTCTTTAAGCACGTCGTGACAGAATATGGAAGCGGCCTCGGCGCGGGCTGCAAGAAAGTCTTCGACAGAAATTACAGGCTCCAGCTTCCGAAGCGCCGCTTCGGAAGGCGTATCGCTCAACATCGCTATCTCCGCGCCGCGGTCAGGATAACCAAGCGACAACCGCAGCATAAAGCGGTCAAGCTGAGCCGCCGGCAGCGGGAAAGTACCTTCGCTTTCCACCGGATTCTGCGTGGCAATTACGAAAAACGGCTCGCCAGCCTTGTGGCTCGTGGAACCTATCGTAACCTGACGCTCGGCCATCACCTCCAACAGAGCGGACTGCACCTTAGGCGTTGTCCGGTTTATTTCGTCGGCAAGCACGATGTTGGACAAAACCGGACCCGGTACAAAGCGGAAACTCTGCGTCTTAGCGTCGAACACATCAACACCCGTTATATCATAAGGAAGCAAATCGGGCGTAAACTGAATACGCTTAAAACTAAGCCCCGCCTCGCCGCCGCCTATCAAAGCCGCAATAGTCTTAGCCGCCGTTGTCTTGCCAAGACCCGGGTTATCATCCAATAGAACATGCCCGCCCGCAAACAGACCAGCACAAAGCAATTCCCAAAACTCACGCTTACCGCGGATTATCCGCTCCGCGCCGTCTATCAAGGCAGACGCCGTAACTCCCGTCAAAAAAGCCCTCCCTGCTGCTCACCGCCGTCCGCGCTGCCGCCCTCCGGCGCGCCGCCGCCATCCGCCTGTCCGCCTGCCAGTTCACCGCCCGCCGCGCCGCCGTCCGCCGGCTTCGGGGAAGGCTGGAGGGCGGCAGCTTCGGCAGCGCGGTCTGATTGCGGGGCGTCGTCACGCGCTATGCGGTCCACACCAGCCACAAAATCCGGCCTTTCAATGTTTACCACGCGGACACCCTGAGCGTTGCGCCCCATAACACGGATACTCTCCACATCAACCTTTATTGATTTACCCTGACTCGTTATGCACATAATCTCTTCGCCGTCTTTAACAGTAACACAGCCGGCAATCTCGCCCGTCCTTTCGGTAACAGTGTATATCTTCTGCCCGCCCGTACCGCGCCCGTGCGGCGAGAAATCATCAAAATCAACACGCTTGCCATAACCATATTCGGAAATCAACATCATAGCCTCAGTCTTGTCCACACGAAGAACACCGCACAACTCATCACTCACATCAAGCTTCATGCCGATTACCCCGCGGCTGGCCCTGCCCATAGGACGCACCAACTCCTCGTTAGTCCGCAAAGCCTGCGCCTTGCGCGATATTAACACAATCTCATCCTGACCGCCCGTAAGAAGCGCGCTCACAAGTTTGTCGCCCTCATCCAGCTTTATCGCTATAACACCACGCGTCTTCGCATTGGAGAAGTCGCTGGTCATAACCTTTTTTACCGTACCCCGCGACGTACCCATAAACAAATAATGATCATTGGAAAATTCTTTGAACGAAACAATCGCAGTAATCTCTTCGTTGGGCGAAACCGTCAACAGACTTTTAATATGCGCCCCCTTTGAAGTGCGCGAACCCTCCGGCAATTCGTGAACCTTCATACAGTAAGCCTTCCCCGCGTTTGTGATGAACATCACATACTCGTGCGTAGAGGCAACGAATATTTGCTTTACAAAATCATCTTCCACAAGCTTGGCGCTTATCATCCCCTTACCGCCGCGCCCCTGATTCTTGTAAGCCGAAACCGGAACACGCTTTATGTAGCCGATATTAGAGATGATAATCATCATCTCCTCTTTTCGTATCAAATCCTCAATGTCGATACTTTCGATTTCGCCGTCAACAATTTCCGTCCGCCTCTCGTCGCCGAATTTCTCAGCTATCGCGGCAGTCTCGTCTTTGATAACCCCCCGCAGCTTTTTATCATCCTCAAGCAAAGATTTAAGGTAGGCAATCTGCACATTAAGCTCCGCCAACTCTTTTTCCAGCTTTTCAACCTCAAGATGAGTAAGCCGCCCCAAACGCATATCGACAATAGCCTGCGCCTGCGCCTCCACCCGCTCGTCAATCTCCTCCGCGCTGTAGTGCTCGCTCTTCGCCCGCGCCGCCGGATACAGAAAACGCTCTTTAAGAGCCCCCTTCGCCCCGTCAATATCCGCCGCCGCCTTGATAAGAGCCACAATCTCGTCAATATTCGCCATCGTTATTAAAAGCCCGTTCACGATATTTTCACGCGCGCGCGCCTTACGCAAATCGAATTTCACACGCCGCGTAACCACGTCTATGCGATGCTCGACAAAGTAATGGATAAGCTCTTTCAGATTAAGACAGCGCGGCCTGCCGTCTACCAGTGCAAGATTTATAATGCCAAAAGTCGATTGCAGCGCAGTCTGGGCAAAAAGCTGATTCAGAACGATTTTAAGAATGGCATCCCTTTTAAGCTCAATAACAATACGCATCCCCTCGCGGTCGGACTCATCGTTCGCGCCGGATATACCGTCGATTTCCTTCTCGCGTATCAGAGAGCCAATGCGTTCAAGCAGCAGCTTTTTATTGACATTGTACGGAATTTCCGTAAAAACTATTGTCTCCCTGCCGTTTTTCGCCGTTTCGATGTTAAACCGCCCGCGCATAAGGATTTTCCCGCGCCCCGTTTTGTAGGCTTCGCGTATGCCCCGTCTGCCAAAAATTATTCCGCCAGTGGGAAAATCCGGACCAGTAACAAAGCTGGAAAGCTCTTCTATGCTTATTTCAGGATTATCGATGTAGGCGCGCACCGCCTCGCAGACCTCGTTCAGGTTGTGCGGAGCCATATTCGTAGCCATACCGACAGCAATGCCGCTTGAACCGTTAATCAGCAGATTAGGCACGGCAGCAGGCAGCGCCGAAGGCTCTATTTCAGATTCATCAAAGTTCGGGACAAAATTGACAGTATCTTTTTTCAGGTCGGTGAGTATTTCCGCGCCCAGCCGCGAGAGCTTGGCTTCGGTATAACGCATAGCGGCAGGCGGGTCGCCGTCCACACTGCCAAAGTTACCCTGCCCGCGTATCAAAGGATAGCGCAGCGAAAAATCCTGCGCCATGCGGACGAGGGCATCGTACAAAGCCGCGTCTCCGTGCGGGTGGTATTTACCCATAGTGTCGCCGACAATGCGCGCGCTTTTCTTGGTGGCCGCGCCCGGGTGCAGACCCAGCACGTCCATCGAGTACAAAAGCCGCCTGTGAACGGGCTTTAGGCCGTCTTTTACATCCGGCAGCGCCCGCGAAACGATGACGGACATAGCATAATTCAGGTAATCTGTCTTTACTTCGTCTTCAATCGCAAGAGCAATTGTCCTTCCTCCGCTTGAGGCGGACTGCGGTGTTTCCGTATCTGTCATGGAAAAAAATCCTTCAAAATTGATGTCTATTTATGTCCATGTTATACGAAAAGGCATGAAAACGTAACCCCGCCCGCCGAAAGCCGCCGCGAACAGGCGGACATGGAAGCGAAGTCATCGTCATTGCGAGAGGCGCAGCCTCGAAGCAATCCAGCCGCAGCAGGCTGACGGGGCACTTGGCGGCAGCCGTCATTGCGAGAGGCGCAGCCTCGAAGCAATCCAGTCGCAGCAGGCTGACGAGGCACTTGGCGGCAGCCGTCATTGCGAGAGGCGCAGCCTCGAAGCAATCCAGCCGCAAGCAGGCTGACGAGCCACTTGGCGGCAGCCGTCATTGCGAGCGCTAGGGCGAAGCAATCCATCACA
>JAIRSB010000222.1 GCA_031255655.1 Spirochaetaceae bacterium
TTCGGATGTTGGACGGTCAGACCGTCAGGGTCTCCATCATCGAAAAAAGCAGGAAAAAACGGGTCTACAAACCCTACTATGACGCTGAAGTCGCAGCCACGCTCGAATCGCTCTGGAAAAACTTCAACTGGCCTTGCGGGAAACTTTTCGCCCCATTCCTCAGGCAAAACCTTGACCTCATTATGCTCAGAGAAAAATACCCCATGTCCGATACCGTCACCGACAAATTCAAAAATCAGCCCTTGCACCATCGACCGCCTGCTGGACAAACCAAAACAGCAGATGAAAATCAGGGGTACTTCGGTCACCAAGCCCAGTCCGCCTCCTACACCGCGCCATCCCCATCCTTGCTTGGTTCCAATACTCCCAAAAACTTTCCGCCTTCTTTCAAATTGACATGGTTCAGCATGACGGGGTTAACCCTTCCGGGGAGTTCTGCTACACCCTTCACCACGACCGAGAAAGCGATGATCAGAACATCGGTATCGGTCTATGATAAGTGGTTTGAAAAACTTAAAGACGGCGACGCAAAAATCCATATTTCCTTGTGTATTAAACGGCTTAAGAAAGGCAATCCCGGCGATGTCTCGTCTATCGGCGACGGCTGTTTGGAAATGCGTATTCAGCACGTTACTGCACATCGGGAATCCGTGGTTCGAGTTGGTAGTGAGCATGAATTTCTGCCTGCTACGGGCATTCAGTCCGTTTTCCTGCGTCAAAGCGGTCGTTTTCTTACGACTTGCCCGCTTGCCGCGGGTTTGTAGCGACTATTCTCTTACGCGGGGATTCCCGTACCGGTGCGATGCCGCTGTTGTATCAGACGGATTATGCCTGTCAGTTCCGCGTTGGATTTCTTATCGCCACTACGATACGCCGTACTTAGCCAGCGGTAGTAGGCGCTGCCTGACACCCCGAAAATCGCAGGCATCCCTGATGGCGCACTTGTTCCGATGCTCCCGCGCCTACTGTATCCAGCGTCGCAGCATATTCTAGTTGACACCCAAACCCGAGGCTATCCGGCTTACTGGCTTTTCTTTTTCCACAAAAGTTACTGCTTCGGCCTTGTATTCCTTAGTGTAATTTCTCTGCTCTTTGCCGCTCTTTTTCACCTCTTATTTTTGTGTCCACCTAACGGGGGAAGTCCAATTCATGGCGCGCTGAAATGAAAATTGTTGCTGCGTTTACGCGCCCCTTGTATCGGATTTGCGCTTCATGATAGATTATGATTGGTTGCTGTTTCAAAACTCTAGGTTTTAAACAACTCTAAAACAGTTTAATTTTTAAGGAAGTCAATCATGAATCTATTTACATTACCCCTGCTGTTGGGGGCTCCGCAAAGTGCGGACGGAGCGCCGCCGCCCGGCGGAATGGAGCAACTTATATCGTTTGCTCCGTTTATACTAATAATTGCCATTTTTTATTTTCTGATAATACGTCCGCAGAATAAAAAGCAAAAAGAAACGCAAAAAATGCTCAGCGAACTAAAAAAAGGGGATAAAATCGTTACTATTGGCGGCATACACGGCACAATCGCCAGCGTGAAAGACAGCTCCGTGATATTAAAAGTAGACGACAACGTCAAAATCGAGTTCAGCCGCAACGCCGTATCTTCCGTTACAAATACGTCGAAAGAAGAAAAGCCGGAAGCGCAAATAGAGGAGAAAAAGCCAAATTCTGGCGAGACTTCATCATGAGCAAACTGTACAGATTTATAATAATCCTGTTGACGGTTGCCATGTGCGCGGTTTTTCTGGCCCCTACAATACGCTGGTATTTCATAATACCAGCGCAGGATAAAGTCATAGCCTTAGGTTCAAGGGAACAAATAAGAAATTACGCCTCGCGCAAAGCGGCGGCAGACCTAGACCGCATTAGCGCAGCGGCCCGCGCCGGAGAGGATGCGCCTGAAGGCATGGAATTTCTTGTCAAAGAAGCGAAAAAAATAAACAAAGCTGAAAAAGCCCCGCCACCCGAAAAATGGGACGCGGCGGCCGCGCTTCGCATTTTCGCGGACAGACAGGAAGCCCAAAACGCCATAGAAGACCACTACCGCAATTCCATTTTCGCGTTAAAAAACCTTCAGAAAAACGCCGTTCAACTTGGCTTGGATCTTTCCGGCGGCTTATCCATCGTGCTGCAGGCGAACCTGAGCGCATACGAAGAGAGAATCGGGCGTCCGCTTAACGAGGAAGACCGCAACGACGCCATCGCTCAGGCTCTTGAAGTGCTGAACAACCGCATCGATCGCTTCGGACTTACCGAGCCGGTGATACGCCGGCAAGGGGTTGACCAGATATACGTGGAGATACCCGGCGCCGCTGACCCGGAGCGCATCAACGACATCATCATGGGCAAAGGCAGCCTCACCTTCCAACTGGTTGATACCGACGCGCTGGCGGTTTTTAACAGCTATTACCAGAGTCATCCCGGAACCACCTTCGACGTACACGGCAACCTGATAGACACTTCGATAATCCCGGATGACTGTGTTGTTCGCGGAGTATATGTAAAAGACAGATACGGCATCGACGAATTTACAGGATATACCGTGATAAAAAAGGAAATCGCGCTTGACGGCAACCACATCAAAGACGCGCGCGCCGGGCGCGACAACCTTGACGGCAGACCGGAAGTCAGCTTTCAGCTCGATTCAGAGGGTGCTGACATATTTTACAAGCTAACCTCCGCGAACATCGGCAAGCAGCTCGCTACGGTGCTGGATGACAGGGTGCGTTCACAAGCTACGATACAAAGCGCTATAAGTGATTCCGGCAGGCTTACAGGTTTCAGCGCGGACGAATCTGAAAACCTTGCGATGATACTGCGCTCTGCGGCGCTACCCGTCGAACTTGAGGTAGCGAATCAGCAAACAATAGGCGCTTCTATGGGCGAAGACACGATTTATCGTGGCTTGTACGCTCTTCTAGGCGGGCTTGGGGCGGTAATGGTGTTTATGCTTGTATTCTACAAAGCCTCAGGAATAAACGCGGTTGTCGCTCAGGTTTTCAATATATTCATAATGTTCAGCATACTTTCCGCGTTCAACTTTACACTGACGCTGCCCAGTATCGCTGGTTTTATTCTTACAATCGGAATGGCTGTCGACGCTAACGTAATCATATTTGAGCGCATAAAAGAAGAATTTATGTTGAAAAAGACACGCAAAGCGGCGATAGAAGCCGGTTTTAACAAAGCGTTTTGGGCAATCATGGACGCGAACATCACTACTTTTATCGCGGCTCTGTTTTTGTCGCAGTTAGGCTCCGGCCCGATTCAGGGCTTCGCGGTTAGCCTGGCGATAGGCGTTTTCTCGTCTGTATTTACCGCCCTGTTTGTGTCGCGCCTGATGTTCGATTTCGGCACGGACGTTCTACAAAGCAAGCGAATTTCAATAAGCTGGAGGATAAAATAATGAAACGTATAATCCCATTTTCCAAATTTTTCCTGCCGGCGGCGCTTTTTTCTTTTGGCCTGATAGTGACGGGCATAGCCTTTTTCATAGTGAAAGGCGGTTTCAATTTGGGCATTGATTTTAAGGCCGGACTGATACAAGAGGTGCAGATTGCGCCCACCGCTTTCAGGCTTACATACAGCGGGGACAATAACGCCACAGTTTCTTTCACTCGGAC
>JAIRSB010000015.1 GCA_031255655.1 Spirochaetaceae bacterium
AGAAAGACACAACGCTGTACGCATGGTGGCAGAACTTAGCACCCGACCATCGCATCGTAAACTTCATTCCTTACTGGAGTGAAGGAGAGGCGGGCTTCAAACGGCAGGCGGTCAAGGAAAACGGAGAGGAAAGTTACAAAATACCCTCTCACAACTTCCCGAAAGTTGCAGGCGGACCAGAACATTACCACTCGGTAAAAGACGCTGCCGGAACCAAAGGGGACGACACATGGTTCACGGAAATATCGGACGGCGATGCTTTCACGAACAGCAGTGAAATGACAGACAACATGACCGTTTACGGACACTGGGAAGGCGATAAATACACGGTTACCTTTCATCCTAATTCACCGGAGGGCGGAGGCAGCAACTTTACAAAAGAGGTAGTATATTCAAAAGACGGCCCGAACACTGTAGAGCTAGAGGCAGAAGACATACCGGAGCAAGGCAGCGAGCATAGCTTTTTGGGCTGGTTCAAGAGACAGCGTGGAATCATAGAGGACGCCGATGTCCCCGCGCCGAACGACGCCGAATGGTTCAAGCCGGAAATCACGCCTGTGAGCGGGAATATCG
The DNA here is from genome assembly GCA_031255655.1 of Spirochaetaceae bacterium. GTDB lineage: Bacteria > Spirochaetota > Spirochaetia > Treponematales > Breznakiellaceae > JAIRMY01. The sequence goes on from JAIRSB010000015.1 coordinate 574, forward strand.
AGGTTTACGGACTTTGGCAGAACAGACCTGCGGACACATGGCGGGTAGCCTTCAAAACATATTTCGGCGACACCGGTGTAATAGTAGTAAAATACGTATACGGGAGTAATGGCTACAAACTGCCGCAATCCGAGTTTCCGCAAAATCCCGAGCGGTCTCACTATACGCAGAACGGGGGCTGGTATTACGCGGCGGAAAGCGCGAGTTCCGAAACAAATACGGAGTTTAACGCGAACACTGTAGTTAGTGGGGACATAGTGGTTTTCGCGAAATGGACGGGTAACACGTACAAAGTAACATTCGACTGGAAAGACGGCGCTTTAATCCCTTCGTACTCGACCGCGCCGGCAGAAAAAACTTTGACGTACCCTAACAACACGTTTGCCAAAGCGGGTCTTCCGCTGGAAACCATCGGTACAAGGGATCATTACGATTCAGCTCCACACTGGTATAAGGGTAACAGCGAGTTTACCGTTGATACGGTTGTAACCGAAAACATCACCGTGTCTCCGGTGTGGACGGCTAAAACATACAACGTGGAATTTTATTCCGGTTCCGTTGTTACGGCAACGAGGACGTTTACATGGCCGTCAGAGATGACGAAAGCGGACATAGAGAGCATCAAACCTGCCAGAAAAAATGACAAGGTTTTCAAATACTGGTCAAAATCCAGCGACAGCGACATGATGTTCGATGGAAAAGTAACAGGAAATATGAGCATATACCCTTACTGGACTTCGCCCCCCAGCGGCTGGACTTTAAATAGTGACGGTACAATGACAAAAGCGTATGCGTATGTTAGAGACGCGCAGGAATTTAAGCCGTCAACAGGCTTTACATCAGGAGTGTACATTTTTGAACTGTGGGGTGCGGACGGCGGCAACAGTAGGGATACATCGGAAGAAGCAGTCAGCATTACCGGCGGGAAAGGCGGATATCTTAAAGCGTCAAAAAAATTGTCCGGCAGTGAAACATTTTATGTTTACACTGGACAGAAAGGGAACGACGGCGGGAGGTCATCGTCAAATTCACCAGGCGTTGGAGGAGAGGAGACATTCGGCGGCGGCGGAGCTGGCGGCAGCGGAATAGGAAAAATCGAAAACAGCGGTGGTGGTTCTGGCGGCGGGGCAACCTTCATCAGTACCGACCGCAACAGCGAGGGAATAAGGGACAAAAAGACACACGGTGCCGGCGTTCTGTTTGCTGGCGGCGGCGGAGGCGGCGCGGCTCTTACACTCAACGGCGGATATGGCAGCGGCGGCGAAACGGCAGGCAGCGCGATGGCACAGAATGGAAAGGTTCCTAGTGCCGGCGGAAGTCCGACTACAGGCACAGATAACGGCATAGGTGAAAACGGAAGAATATCCGGCTCGGAGAGACCCGATGGCAGGCATGGCGCGGGCGGCGGTGGCGGCGGGTACAAAGGCGGTTCTGCTAATAAGGGAGGACAGGGGAAGGACACGGACAGCGGCGGAGGCGGCGGCAACGGCTGTGTTGCTCCCGGCTTTGTTGCTCCCGACTCCGACCGCTTGAACGGCGACAATAAAAGCAAACCTGATTCACCAAACGGCACAGGTGCCGGCGCGGTGCGCGTTATTTACGACCCGTACCAGTAAACCATAGTTTCTGGAAACTTTCCTTCAATAATAAGCGAAGCCGCCCGCTGTTTTTGACAAACAGCGGGCGGCTTTCTTTGTGCGGACAGGCTTCTCCGCCGTTCCGTCATCGCGAGCCCGAAAGGCCGCCCCGATTTCGCGAGAGTCAAAACCTTCATCGGTGAAGCAATCCAGCCAAGCCGCTCTCCAAGCAATTCTCATTTTCATTCAAAGACCAGAAAATCCCGCCATGTTTCATGCAGAGCATAGCGCAGAGCGGCTTGCATCTCGTAGAAAAACATATCCCGCTATCGTATGTAACTGGAACTCTATCAGGTTCAATATAAAAAAGATTTCGGGCTCAGGGTTCTTCCCGTGCCCGAAAGTATGTTGAAAATTGTATCCCCGGTTCTTCAGCACATTGTTATGCTCGCTCTCTAGCTTCCACCGGGCACGCCCGTACAAGACCATGCGTTCAACGTTTTTCTCCCATCAGTTCCCGTATCTTGTTGTCGCACGGTATTTCGGACACTCTGAACAGGGCTCTCATGTTATCGCGCCGCAGTTTGGCTTTCACAGCCCGCTGAAAATGGAGCAGCGATGAATAAAAAAGAAAAATACGGCAAATACGCACATCATCGCATCCGTAATCCGATACCGCAGGGCGTTCCCTCGTGCCGCACATCGGGGATATTATCTCCAGCCTTCCGCAAACTGCCAAGCAGCCATTTTCAGGTTATCATGGTTTCTAAACAACTCTATTGCAAGGACGCGACAGCTCAACCGAATAGACGCAATAGTTTTTGCGTTAATTTTTTACCGAGTGTTTTGCCAATAAAAATTTTAACGTTTCGACCAAGCAGTCTGTTCAATACATTGTAAATCCCGCGCCGTGGACTGCGGCTATCGCAATAGTCAATGAGCATACGTTCAAAAACGAAAATATCTTTTACGAAGTTTACATAAAACTCGTTATAAAAACGTTTAAAATAATCAAGAATTGCGGCTTCTTCTTTTTTAGAAGGGGAGTACAACCAGCGGATAGACAGCAGATTGAATATTTCGTATAACCTGTTTCTAGACTCAGCTTCCAAAACAACTCCAGAAATATTCGGCATGTAAGTAACCCCATCAACCGAAGGATAATCAGTTTCAGAAGCGCGCGAAAAGTTGCCCTGTAACAACTTTGTTCCATAGATTGCGCTTATAAGCATAGCGTTCGTTATCGACCAGTTAGTATTCGACAAAACATTGCTCGTCTGCAACGCCGTATCGTGGAATACAATAACCGCGTCATCTTTAAGAAAGGGCAGCGCGAATAAAAAATCCAAAATTTCTCCAGGATTATAGTGCATTGTATCTATAAAGCAAAAATCTATACCTTCGCCTATATCGTCCATAAAATCACATGAAAGACCTCCGGTATACAGTCGCCACTTTGATTTTAACTCCGGATACTCATCAACAAAATATCCGGTTTTTTTCCCATCCGCAATTCCGTGTGAGTCAAGATAATCAACAGAGTACAGCGTCGCCTCAGGATTGTCTTTGATAGCATTTAGGATAACAATGGATGAGCCCCCCAAAAAAACCCCTATTTCCAAAATTTTCTTAGGTTTGTACCTCTGTAATAGAGTATTCAAAAAATACCGTTCTTTTACACTCATTTGCGATATTTGCTTATATTTTTCATCTAGCTGGTCAAGTACGGCGTTTTCGCTGTCCTCCGGCTGAATAATCATAACTCTGCCTAAACCTGACGTATTTTCGGTCATCATCTACCTCTTTCGTATTTTAGTCATTTGAAATCGAACATTGGACGACAACCCGGTTAGCTGTCTCCCAAACCATTTTCTAGCGGTTGTTGTTTATAAACTAAAGTTTCCAAACAATTTTATTGAAATTCACGCTATTACTATAGTAATAGTGTGAATTAATTATTTAATACTATAATACTTTTTGTCAAGTTGATTTTATGCCTTTTCGCTTATCATTACCATGATGGGATTCAAAGAAAATCTGAAAATGGAACTGATGTATTCCGGTATGCCCGTCAAAGAACTTGCGGCCTTATCCGGCGTTAACAAACATAGTATAGACAACTATCTTAACAAACGCGGGCAGATGCCTTCCGTCGCCGCCGCGGTCAAAATTGCCCGCGCGCTTGGAGTTTCAGTCGAGTATTTGGTAACCGGAAACGAAATAAAGGAACGAACAGCCGCGACTGGAGTTTATGCTCGCTCCATTTTCAAAATCCTCGACGATCTTGACAACGGCGATAAAGAAACACTGCTTGGCATTGCCAAATTGATCAAACAAGCCGCGCAAAAACGAAAGTGCAGTCCATCCTCTTGAAAAGTCCAAGTACACCAGTTTCCTTTCCGCTTATCGCAGCGGCCCAACAAGCACGACCCGTGTCCGCTACTACGCTGCCTCTGGCTGCTCATGGCTGGCTTGCGCTGATAGCCAGCAGGCCGGTTGACAGTTTTTTTCTCTCGGTATATAGTTATCTCATTGACGGCTCGGAGGGCTGGTCAGAAGTTTACGGCGCGGCGTGTTGACGCGGGCGCGTAAGTCGGTACGGCTTATACGGTTTTGGACGAAGGTTCTGGAAGCGTAAAAGGTGGTATATTTGAATGAGGATGCAAGGAGTGCGTAATGGCGCGTGTCCATAGCTATAAACGCTTGGAAAATAACTTTGTTAAAGGTATTAAACGTGGCTTTCTCAAAATTTTAAACGCCGTAGGCGCTTTTTTCAAAAAAGCGGCCGACGTTTTGTGGCGGCGTTATACCATAGTCCTTGTTCCTCACTCCGAGAAAAAAGTCTATAACTTACAGGTAAATTTCCTGACACTGTGCCTAATCGCGTTCTCAATATCTGGAATGATAGCTTCGGTTTTATGGTACGAAACTTCCCATGGCAGGTACCAGCGGGATTTAAGCGTTAAAGACAACCGTCTGCGGGAGACACAGGCAAGCCTTGACCAGCTTAGGGACGAATTATCAGTTCTATGGAAGGAAGCAAATGCTTTTCAGTCTGCGCTTTCAGGAGTTTTTTCGTCTTTGGGTGTAAATGTCGCGGCAGATCCATCAAAAACCGCCGGACCGGGTGATCTTTCCTCGTTTTTCGACATGAGAGAGACCGCTGAAGGACGGCTTCGTGAGGCGGATGATGTCCGTAGTCTTGCAAATTATCTATCCAGCGCGATTGAGCCTTTGAAAGAGATGGGGACATTGCTTGACGCGCAAAGCTCCCTTTTGACAGAGGTACCGAATATATGGCCGATTAGAGGCGGTATAGGGCACATCTCGATGTTTTTCGGCGAGAATGAAGATCCGTTCACAGGTCAAATATACGTTCACAAAGGGATAGACCTTTCGACATACCGGCAGGGCGACCCGATAGTGGCGACTGCCGACGGACAGGTGGTTACCGTTGATTACGATGCCATCGGTTTCGGTAATTATGTAATCATACGACATAAACATGGTTTTTATACACGATACGGCCATATGCTCTCTTTCAAGGTGCGTACCGGACAACGTGTTCAGCAAGGCGAAGTTATCGGCTACATAGGAAACACCGGACGCTCGACCGGGCCGCACGTCCACTATGAAGTGCATATAGGCTCCGATGTCGTGGATCCTTACAAATTCCTAAATATCCGCTCTGTCGCCGGACGCTTAAACCTCAATGGCGGAAAAAGTTAAGCATAAAAAAGACTTCTCCATCAACACGATAATAGGGCCGCACTCCAGTGTGTACGGCGATGTTGAGGCAGGAGGCTTTACTCGTGTTGACGGTAGTTTATACGGCGATTTAACAACAAAAGGCCGCATAGTCATAGGCGAAAAAGCGCGTTTAAAAAGCAGCGTTTCCGGTAGTGTTGTCACTATTGGCGGGATCGTGTACGGCAACGTGCTTGCGAGTGAATGTCTTGTCGTTCTTTCAACCGGATTGGTGTTGGGAGACGTATTAACACGGCGTATTCAGGCGGACGAAGGGTGTATGATTCACGGCAAGATAATCGTGTGCAAAAGCGAAGAACGCTGGAATTCGGCTCTTGCGGAATATCAGGACGCACAACTCGTCAAGCATGTCCTTGAAAAGGGTGTTGTCGCCCCGAAGGATGTGTAAAGTATGGTAAAATTTGATGCTTACTCCGGCGTTAAACCGCCCGGGGCTGATTTTTACGCGGCTCTTTCACTCGAAACAAAAAAAGCTGGCGAAAATAAGAAAAACGAACGCGCTAAAAAAACTTTTTCGGCCTTATTAAAAAGCGAGACAAGCGAAACGGTGTCGGCGGAAGCCGCGCTGTCCACGGACGACGAGTTTCCGGCTTTGCTGGACAGTGTACATGAAGCGGGAGATGCTTTGTCAAAACGGCCTTTCCCGGACGAAATAAAACGCTATCGGCTTACGATACAGAAATTTTTGCGCTATGTTCTAGACACGGCTTTTGATATAAAAATCGATACAGGCATTCCAAACAGCATGAAAGCCGGTTTTGACACGGCGCGCTACAGAAAAGACCCCGAATTACGAAAAGCCAGAAACAAATACAGTACCGTTCAAATTATTGATCAAAAATTAGATAGTCTTGCCGCCGGCATAATGACGGGGCAGCTTAAGCAGATACAATTGTTGGAAAGTATCGAAGAAATAAACGGTTTATTGGTAGATTTGCTGGAATGACGAACTTGGGACGAAAGCCGGTTATGTCTTTTTTAGCGATTGTTGTCTGGACGCATGGCGAAGCGTTAGGTTTTTCGGCGCGTCTCTAAGTTTCCAGACGGCTCCATTAAATAGAGGAGGCGTCATCGTGGATAATGCTGATGATGTACTGTATGAGGAGTCAAGCGACAATGAAATTTTAGCTCTTTCCGGAAGTGAGGAAAGCGGGGCTGAAGACGCGGATAACGTCCCTGTAATTGAGACAAAGTCGCTGCCTCCCGGTACTCCGGTTTATCAATTGCATATAAATTGTACACATGAAACAATTTACGCGATTTATAACGGACAGGAACTAAAATCGGGGATTATTGTTCTGGCGGCTACTCGTTACGGCAAAGATTTGGCGCGTGTTTTAGGCAAGGTTTGCAGGCGTGTGATGCCTAAGATTTCAAAAATAACGCGGATAGAGCGTGTGGCTACTGAAGCCGATTTAGAAAAAGCGAAAAACAACAGCCTAAAAGAAGAAGAGGCCTTCAAAATTTGCAAGCGGAAGATAATTGAGCGCAATCTGGCGATGAAACTTGTCGCCGCGCATTTTTTGCTTGAAGAATCTAAAATCCTATTTTTTTTTACTGCGGAAAATCGCGTCGATTTTAGGGAACTTGTGAAAGACCTAGTTACTGTTTTCAAAATCCGCATCGAATTACGGCAAATCGGAATACGCGACGATGCTAGGATGATAGGCGGATTTGGTATCTGCGGGCGGGTGTTCTGCTGTCACGATATCTCTGACAAAATGAAACCTGTGGCGATAAAAATGGCGAAAGAGCAGAACCTATCCCTTAATTCAATGAAAATATCAGGACAATGCGGCCGTTTGCTCTGTTGCCTTGCTTACGAACACGACGGCTACTCCGGGCAGCGACGCTCCATGCCTAATGAAGGTTCTAGTATAACGATAAACGGTGTGGTTTGGAAAGTTACCGAAGTAAACACCGCGGTGGGTTTGATTACACTTGGTGCGGAAGATGGCCGGCAGCAGCAGATTTCAAAAAACAAACTTGAAAAGGTGAACAGCGTTTGGAAAGTCAAAGAATAGCGGTATGAATAATGAATGAAGAAAATAAATTTTCAAAGAGCGCGGATATTTTTGAATGGCTTTCGCGTTTTATAAATCTGGAACAAGGTTTTACGCCGCCGAGCATGAGACCGGAACGAATGCGCGTCATCGCGGAACTTGCCGGACATCCTGAGCGTTGCGGCGTTTCGATACACATCGCCGGTTCCAAAGGAAAGGGATCTATAACGGCGATGATTACGCGAATCCTTACTATTTGTGGTATGCGAACGGCGCGTTATATGTCGCCGCACGTCAGCGAATACCGCGAGCGCATCACATTGGGAGAGGATTTTTTTGATGAGAGCGTGTATCTTTCCGCCGGAAACGAACTGCGCCGTATTGCGGAAATTCTTTGCGACGCTTCGACAAAAGAATACAAAGAGATGCTGGCGGTTTCGGATGGCTGCGCGCCGGAGCCGACTTTTTTTGAAATGCTGACTTTGTTCTATTTTCTCTGCGCCCGCGAAGCGCGGTGCGAAGCCCTTGTGGTTGAAACCGGCATGGGCGGGGAGCTTGACCCGACAAACATTGTCGACAGCGCTGTTTCCGTTATCACAGGAATAGAGCTTGAGCACACGGAATTTCTGGGTAGCACGATACGCGAGGTAGCCTCCGCGAAAGCGGGCGTGATAAAACAGAACCGCCCCGTGATTTTAGCCGAGCAGACACCGGAAGCCTTAGAGGTTTTTACCCGAACGGCGGCGGAACGGAACGCGGAAATTTTTTACTATCCGAATACCGCCTTCATAAGCGATTTACGGGTAAGCCGCGAAGGTACGGATTTTACCCTCAATTTTAAGAGAGAAGGTTTTTTCGACGGACCGCTTAATCTGTCGATAGCCATACCCGGCGAGATTCAGGCGCAAAACGCCGCTATGGCGATTCTCGCGGTAAAAAAAGTCTTCCCCTCAATAAGCGTCGAGGCGGTGCGTAAAGGGCTGTCCGGCTTTGAACTATCCGCCCGTTTTGAAAAACTGCGTGATGATCCGCCTGTTATAGTGGACGGCGCACACACCGACGTGAGCGTTAGACTCTGCGTAAAGACTTTCACCGAATTGTACGGCGAAGGGGGCGTTCTTATATTCGGCTGCGCCCTCGGCAAAAATGACGAAGCTATGGCGGAAGCATTGCTGCCTCATTTTTCATATATAGTAGTTACCGCTCCCGGCACATTCAAGACAAGCGGGCCGGAAAAAGTCTATGATATTTTCGCGCGGCGCAAGGCAGGCGTCTTTGAAAGCAAAGCGGAACTTGTTCTGATAAAAGACACGCGGGAGGGCATCCGGCAGGCATTGGACGCGGCGGAAAAAAGAGCTTTGCCCATACTCGGCATAGGTTCGTTTTATCTTGCGGCGGAGATACGAGCTTTTTTCTCAGTAAAGCCTTGAAAAAATCCGATATTGATAGTATATGGTTTAATATGAATATTGTGGCAAACAAACGAACTCTATCGCGCGTATATTTTGTTTTAGCTCTATTGGGGCATGTTTTCTTCTGTGAATCGCTTTTTGCGAACGAGGAGATAATCCATATCGTAAAAAGCGGCGACACTATTTACGGCTTGGCGCGGGAGTACGGTGTAAAAGTTGAAGAAATCCTGTTCCTCAACAGCATTGACGACGCGCGTAAAATTCAGAGCGGCCAGCGCATAAGAATACCAGCCACATCCGCTATGGTACCGCCTATCAATCCGGACCCGAACGCTCCGGCAGTGGTCTTGCATTGGGTTCAAAAAGGCGAAACCTTATTCGGACTTGCCCGTCAGTACGGACTGCCGGTGCAGGAAATCCGTACTATAAATAATTTTTCGGACAGGTACGTTCTTAAAGCAGGCGACGTGATAAAAATACCGGTTACCGGACAACGGGTCGCGGAAACCGCCGTGCCTCAAACATCAGCGCCGGCGGCTAGAAGTACGCCGTCCCGGACTTCAACCGGAACTTCCCGGACATCGACTGGAACCGCGCCCGCATCCAGAACTACAGTACCGCAATCCCCGCGCTCTTCCGAGCGCGCCGTAAATCCCTCTCTCGTTTGGCCGATCAGACCGCTGCAGGCCGCTTACATGACAGGAAAACTAAGCGGCGTGGCTCTAGTCGGGCAACAAGGCGAAGGCGTTTACTGCATATATCCGGGGACAGTTCTTTCCGCCGGGCCGTACCGCGGCTTCGGACGGGTAGCCATCGTCAAAAGCGCCGAAGGCTATCTGTATGTGTATGGCGGCTGTGAAAACCTTTTCGTTAAAGCCGGAGATTATGTTAAGACTGGCACGGAGCTTGGAAGACTGGGAATTGATTCCGTGTCTGGGCAGCCGGCGCTCTTTTTCATGGTTTATCTGAACAATAACGCCGTTGATCCGGCGCTTGCCCCGCGGGGTTAAAGCGGCGCGGTATAAAGTCCGCGGCACGATGTAAATATCGCGAGTGAAGCAATTCATATTGCGGAACGATCCGCCTGAAAACGGTGAGCTGTGCCTTACCGGAGATGAATTCCATTACCTTGCGCGTGTGCGCCGCGTCCGTGCCGGTGATATTCTCAACTGCCGCCTTCCGTCTGGTTCGTCCGCTTTTTTACGAATAACAAAAATAGAAAAAAACGCGCTTTTCGCTGAATGTGCCGTTAAAACCAATGAGCCGTCGCAGACTCTATGCCCTCCCGTGATTCTGTTCCAAGCTATGGCAAAAGGCGCCAAGATGGATTTGATTGTCCGCCAAGCAGCTGAAGCGGGGGTAAGTGAGATAGCCCCGTTTTATTCCGAACGCTCAATCCCGCGCCCCACGGTAAATTCAGCCGCCGCGAACACCGAGACAGAACGCTGCCGGCGGTGGAATAGAATTCTGATTGAGGCGCGTCAGCAAAGCGGTTCTTCAGCAGCCACTTCCTTAAGGCCGCCCCAAAACCTTGACGTAGCGTTGGAATATTGGGAGAATCTGAAAAACGGGTGTGAAAATCCGCTTGCGCTGTTAATACACGAAACACCGCTTGCAAAAGGCGGATTTCACCGGTATCTTAATACGATACCAGAGTTAATTGTTTTGGCTGTCGGACCGGAAGGCGGTTTTTCAGCGGCGGAAACAGCGGTTTTCATGGCTTCAGGTTTTAAACCTGTAACTTTAGGCGATACTATTTTGAGGACGGAAAGCGCCGCGTTGTATGCTGTTGCGGTTGTTCGTACCTTGATTTTTGAGAGGCGGATGTGGACAACGGCGAATCTATAAATACCGGATTATCCAGACGGGTGGAAATTCTTAAAGTGCCCGTCGATATTGTTAGCCGTGAAGACTTGGAGCGTGTGGTTTTTGAACTTTTGAAGAAAAAAGACGGCGGGAATATTGTTCTTTTGTCCTTGTGGGATTTGCTTCGCGCCCGCCGTAACGGTGAATTTCGTAATTACGTACAAAACGCCGCGCTTGTAATCCCTATTTCAAAGAGTATCGTCAGCGGTATGCGCTTTCTTACCGGACGAACTCCGGCGCGTTACATGCCGTTTGATTTTATCGTAAGTCTTCTTACGATATTGGAACGACGTGAGTTTTCGGTTTATCTGCTTGGAGGCAGCCCACGCTCACTCACTCTTACCGAAAAAAATATACGCGGAACTTTTCCGAAGCTGCGCATTGTCGGACGCTTTCCGGGCCCGATAAAAAAACAATCTGAGGAAATTTTGTTGCAAGTAATACGGAAATCTGCGCCGTCCCTGTTATTGATAGGGCAAGGCGTTCCGGGAAGGGAATACTGGGTAGCAAAAAACACATTCCGCCTAAGCGCGGGCTTGCGTCTTTGGTGCAGTGATATTTACGATGTGTTTGCTAAACGCCGTAAACGTCCCGCCCGCGTCATTTTTGAGAGCGGCTTTGAATGGATTGGTTTTTGCCTCCGCAACCCGCTGCGCTTTTTTCGCATATTCTCGTATATACGCTATATTTTTTTGCTGATATTTTATAAACTGTTCAAAAAAAACAAGACTAAGCATGCCGCGGCGGAAAGCAAGCCTCCGGAATCTGAATCAGCGGAAAAATTATCCTAAAGCTTTATTTAAATTATGCCGATAATTAAGAGGTAATGTTTATGTACCGAAATGACGCCAAGAAAATGCTTATATCATGCGCGGCAGCCTTTTGTTCGTTTATTTTATTCACGGCGTTTAGCAACTCGGAAAAACAAAGCGAGGCTGTCCCGGAAGTTAATTCTACTGAAAACATAAAAAAAACAGACTCCCCTCCGTTTTTGAACAGTGCCTCGTTGTTACAGGACAATGACATTCTTGCTTTTTACGGCCATCCTCTCGCCAAAAATATGGGCATATTGGGGCGTTATTCCAAAGATGATCTTGCGAAAAAACTTTCCGAACTTGCGGATGAATACCGTGCCGCAAATGGCGGGCGTAACATAATCAAGGCCTTTTACATCATATATGGTACCGTGCAGCCTGAAGGCGAAATTTTTACAATGCGTCAGCTTAACGCGCCTCTGTTAAAAGAATGGATAGAATACGCGCGTGAAAACGGCATTCTGGTATTTTTGGACCATCAAATAGGCAAGTATGACCCAGTCGAATCACTTTCGGCGATGTTCCCCTACTTGCAGTATTCCAATGTTCACCTTGCGCTTGACCCGGAATGGCGCACTACTAAACCGATGGTTGAATTCGGCAGCGTTGACGGCGGTGAAATCAACCGCGCCCAGCAAGCGATGGAAAAATACCTGATAGACAACAACATCGAAGGCGAGCGAATGCTTGTAATTCATCAATTCCGCGAGGTTATGATACGCAACCGCGCCGATATAAAAGCCGATTTTGAGCGAGTCCGTCTTGTTCACTGTATGGACGGCGTGGGTACGCCGCAGGAAAAAATGGAAACGTATAAATTCAACGCACTCGCGAAAAACATACCAGTAAAGGCGTTCAAGCTGTTTTACGATTTCAAACTGCCGGGAGTGCTTGTTGATACGCCGCTGCTTACTCCGAAAGAGGTGTACGCTCTGGAACCGCGCCCCGCCGTTATCATGTACCAGTAGCGAAAATACTATTCACTCCCGGTCGGGCATTTTTAGCGGTGCTCTCCCAGCGCAGACATGAATGCGTTTTGCGCCGAAAAATAGCTGGCTTTCGCCTGATTGAGCTTTGTCCGGCTTTCATGTTCAAAAGCAAGCGCCTCGATATAATCGCCTAGAACGCTGAGACCTGCACGGTAGCGGTCTGAATATTCGGAGCGGTTTTGTTCGGCGTATTCAAGTCCGGTTTCCGCGAGCTTTATCTGCCTGAACGCGGTCTGATAAGAGACATATTTGTTCTGCATATCAAGCAGCAGGTAATTAGTATCGGTCTCAAGCTGTGCCGCCGCGTTTTGGCTGGAGTATGAGGCTTCCTTGATTTTATGATAGCCGCCCCACCAGTCAGATACCGGTATATTAAGCATAATGAAACCCGAAACATCGTAGTAGGAAGCGTGAAGGTCTTTCAACGTTTTTCCGTTCATCCAGAATTCCAAACCCGTAACAGCCGCGCCTATTTCCATCGAAGGCATATACGAACCAATCGTAACAGCTTCTTGCAGCCGCGCCGCGTCGCGCTGAATCGTTAAAAGCTGATACTCCGGCCTTTCAGCCAGGCGAGAGGGAAAAGAAACGGGGTCAAAGTCCGGCTCAACAATTCCGTCAAAACCGTCGCCAAGTTCCAAAACGGAGTCAGCGGAAAGCCCTGCGAACAATTTGAAGTCCCGTTCAGCGATTAAAAACATCGCTTTAGCCTGCTCCTGCTGAATAGAAACTTCCTCATGCTTTAGTTTTACCCGCAAAAAATCACTGCGGGAGGCTGCACCGCGGCTTAGGGCTTCCGAGACTTGGTTTCTTAAAGCGTCAAGCGTGCCGAGGTAAAGTTCCAGCGTTTCTATCAATTCGGAGAGCAGCACGAGTTGATAATACTTCGACTCGGCTTCAGCATAAACATTGTTGCGCGTCATTTGCAGCTGGAAGGAAGAGGCGGCCACTCCTTTTCCCGCGAGCCGGTAAGAATTGACAATACGCCCGCCCGCGAATACAGGCTGCGTTATCGTTACGGCCCCGAACATTCCTCTAACGGAATCGGTAAAATCAATAGTGCCGTCAAGAGCCAAATTCGCATTTTCTGGGTTGCGGAAAATGCGGGTCATGTCGATATCCGCCTGCATTGAAAGTTCACCATTTCCCAAAAGCCCGGGTTTCAAAAAACCTCCCAACGCTTTAACTTGAGGGAAAAATTTCGTGAACGCGAAAGAGTGCAGATGCTTGCTCTTTTCCAAATCAAATTGAGCGCCGCGCACGGAAAGATTATTGGCAAGCGCCAGCAAGCGGTATTCATGAACAGATATTCGGCGGACAGTCCCCTCGTCCGTGCCGCCGGAAACGGACTGAGCTTTCATATTGACAGACTGAAATAACACGGCTAACAGCAAAGCTAACGATATTTTACGCACCGGATTCCTCCTCATTGTCTTTTGATTCGCTCTTCGCCTTGCCATCTCCGAATTTCCAGTAGGCCACTGGCAGCACATACAGAGTAAGAAGCGTAGAAGCAACGAGACCGAAACAGATTACAGAACCCATAGGCCCCCAAAGCAAAGACCCCGACATTATCAGCGGTATAACACCGGCGGCCGCGGCGGAAGCAGTAAGGAATATGGGGCGCATACGGCGCTCGCCGGCAGCTATAGCCGCCTCTTTAGCGGACATCCCCTTCTCGCGCAATTCATTGGCATAACTGACAAACACGATTCCGTTGCGGGTAACTATACCTAAAAGTCCTATCAAGCCCATGAAAGACGTAGTACCAAAAGGATAACCCATAAGCAAGAGCCCCGCTGTCGCACCCACAAGAGCAAGCGGCATCGAACTCATCACCAAAAACGCGTGACGCGCGTTCTTGAACTGAAACAGCAGCAGTATAAATATGATTACAACACTTGTCGCAAGCGAGTAGCCAAAAGGAATAAAGATTTTCATTTCCAATTCGTGCTGACCGGCGTAGTATATACTGATACTGTCCGGTTTCGGCAGCTTGGCGATTTTTTTTGACACACGATCATAGATTTCCGTGGCAAGTTTTCCGTAAGCGACATCACCGGAAACCGTAATCGCGCAGCGCCCGTTGCGCCGCGCGATCTGCCCTTCGGTAAATCCGGGACTTATATCGGCAATCTCCCGCACTATGACCGGCGTATTTTTTTCCGGCGTGATGACGTATAAATCAAGCACCTCTTCCGCGTTCCGCCCATAGTCCCTGTCAAGCTGGTAACGACTTTTCAAGTAAACCGTTTTCGCGTAATCACCCTCCCAAATCGTGGCGACAGGAATTTTGGAGTGAGCAAGTGCCGTTGACAACGCGAGCGTCCCTTTCGTAACACCAAGCCGGTTGGCAATCTCGTCGTTCATGTTCACATCAATCGCAAGCAGCGGATTGCGGTAATCATCTTTTATCCAAATTATATTTTCCTCTTCCGCGAATATTTTCTTCACTTCATCCGCGAAACTCTTGATAGATGGTATATCATCGCCGGATATTTGCACTTCGAGCGGAGCGTCGTTGGGCAGAAAATCCAACTGCTTCCAGCGGACATGCGCTTCCGGCCAAGCGTCAGTATATTTCGCGCTGTACTCTTTGATTATCTCTTCAGTCTGCTTGTTGGTATAAGTGTTGACAATAAGCTGCGAATAATTCAGCGCCGGAATTTGCGGCGCGTACAACACACTGAAACGCGGAGAACTGGAGCCAAAAAAACTTATCACGTTTTTCACCCGATCATCTTCACCTATCAAATCCGCCACTTCCCTCGTTATATCCTCGTTAGCGTTGAGCGACGTTCCCTCCGGGAAGTAAATCTCAACAGCGAAATTACTATGCTCAAGTTTAGGGAAGGGTTGGCGCGGCGTAACCACAAGCAACACAAGCCCAACTGCTATACTGCCTGCCCCTATCATCAGCGCGCGTTTAGGACGACGCATGGCGGAGGCAAGATAAATGTTGTTGTAAAAATCCTGCGCACGGTCAAGAATCGTTTTCTTGCCCGCGTCCTTTTTAAGCGCCGCGAGCCCCGTTCTAATGAAACGATTATTCAGGATGGGAACAAAAAACATTGCCACGAAAAACGACACCGGCAGCGCTATGGCGACCGTAATCGGAGCCGGCTTGATAAAATCCTTATTCATGCCGTCCAGATAGATGTTAGCCGGAAGGAACGCCGCCACGATTGCCAGTGTCGCGGTTAAAACAGGAAAAAACAACTCTTTAACACTATTGCGGGCAGCGTCACGCAAAGAATAACCTTCATCAAGTTTTTCGACATAGTTATCTATGACGACCACCGGATCGTCAACAATGATACCGAGCGCCATAGTCATGGCAGCAAGAGAGACCGTATCGAGCTGTATACCAAAAAGATTCAGCAGCAGCATGTCTATAAGCACAACAATAGGAATTGTTATAGCGGCAACCGCGGCGATTCGGCGAGGCAGGAAAAGCGCGATTATGATTATGACCGAGACAATAGCGATGGCAAAATCGCGAAAAAAATGAGATATAGATGTGTTTACAACAGAAGGCTGGTCCGCTATTTTGATGATTTCAACATCGTCTGGAATATCTTTTTCAAAACTTTCAATAATCTTGTCAATATGAGAGCCAAAATCGATGACATTATTACCCACAGCCATAGAAATCGAAAGCCCGACAGTCCGCTTGCCGTTGCACTCCACAAACGAAGTATCCACGACATACTCACGTTTAATCTCCGCGACATCTTTAAGACGAACTATATTCCCCTCCGGCGTCGTAAGAATTATCTGCTCCGCCAAATCCGCTTCCGTTTTGTATTCCCCCGGCAGACGAATAGGCATTTTAAGCTCCTTGCCGGTTACCGCCGCGCCGTATCCGGCAAGCGATGAAAGATGTATATTTGCCGATATTACAGCGGGGTCTATCCCGTAAAAAGCAAGCTGCCTTGCGTCAACATAAACCGACACCTCCTCTTTTTGCAGCCCGAAAGTCTGTATACTGGAAACTTCATCATAAGCGCGAATCATGCTGGATAAACGAGAGCAGTAACTTTCCAACTCGCGGTAAGTCCGCTTGTCCGACGAGATTGACAACAGTATGGTTGAATAATCCCCAAAGTCCGATACAGCCGCCAGCGCTAAGACCTGATCCGGAAGCTGCGATTTGAACTGTTGCAGCCCGATCTCCAGCTTAGGCCAGAATTCGCCGCCGGCAACACCAGGATTGGTGTATAAAAAGACAACACACTGACCTTCTTTCGATATCGAATAAGTATGCGTCCGGTCTACTTCGCGGTAAGAGAAAAGATAGTCTTGCAGAGGTTTCGCGACACGCGAATCAACCTGTTCAGACGAAGCGCCGGGAAAAGCCGCCACGACAAGACCTTCAAGCACCGTGAAATTAGGGAATTCCTGCTTGGGTATTTTGATAAACGAAAAGATTCCGGCAGCGCATAACAGCGCGGCAAGAATTACGGGAATCTGCTGATGATCGAGAACCGCGTCAAAGATAGTTTTATTTTTATTCATAAGCTGCCTAAAACCGCCTTGAACACGGCATTACCGCGTACTCACCAGCGTGCCCTCGTCCAATTTCTGAGCCCCCTCCGTTACAATAAGCTCACCGCCCGACATACCCGTAACAATTATACTGTCGCCGGAAAATCCGGCTGCTTTCACCTCCCGCCTACGCGCGCGGCTGACCGCTTCATCAATGACATAAACAAAATACTCGCCGTCCGCGCCAAGATTTAGCGCGGACGCCGGAATAGCAATAGAACTGTCCCCCGTTTCGGAACTTCCAACAACGTACACATTGCATAACATTCCCGGAAGTATCCCATCATTCGGACCATTCATCAAAATCCGCGCCTTATACGTCCGCGTGAGCGGGTCGGCTGATACATCAACATCGAAAACCTTCGCGCTTATGCCAGCCTTCCCGTTTATTCGGACAATCGCGTCCATCCCAGCCTTGACACCCTCAATCTCGTTTGCCGGTATAGAAATATCAGCATAAAGCGTATCAAGCGAAAGAATGTGCATGACAGGAACACCGGGGACAACATTTTCGCCGACATCGACATGCCTGCCGCTCACATGACCCGAAACAGGAGCGGTAAGCGTGCAGTTATCCAGCGTGTTTTTCGCTATATCAAAAGCAGCGGCAGCCTCATCCCGTGAAACAATGACTTTTTCCCAGTCTATTTCAGACATATTTCCATCGTTATGCATTGGAAGATAGCGGTTATAAGCGTCGTTAGCCTGATCGAGCTTGGCTTTCGCCGCGTTAAAAAGAGACCGGGCATCCGTGCTGTCGATGACCGCCAAAGTTTGTCCGACAGACACATAATCGCCGTCATTAACATTTACAGCCAACGCTTTTCCGGCGGAAAGAAAACTCAACGCTATATCCCTGCCCGCCGATATTTCACCGGAAAAACGCGCCGCATTTTCAATACCGGCATCCGAAAGCCGCGTAGTCTTAACACTCACCGGAGTTTCTGTTTTTTCGCTTTTTTCGACACACGCGGTAAAAAACGCCGCGCCGCATAGAACAGCCGCGCAGAAGGCTTTATAACTGCTTTTCATGAAAGTAGTGTAGCGTAAATTTTTATTTTAGTTAATAACACCATTGACGTTGACCAGCAAAAACCATGCCGGCGTTAAGAAAATCTATTGACTTCTCCTGAAAAAACGTGGTAAAATACTAATTTGTCAAACTATACCTTGGCAAATTAAACTTTCAGGAGGAAAAAATGAAACATTTGCACAAATTCGCACGCCTAACAGTACTAGCCGCGGCTATGACCGCATTATGCGCGTTAGCCTTTACAGGCTGCGAAACCGATTCGGACGACTACGATGACGAACCTTTGTCATGGCAGGACAGAACATCGCGGAAGTATAACATCAAAACGCCGGAAGCAGGCGAAAGAGGCGGCATAACGGCAAGCCCCAACCCCGCCAAACTCGGTACGCCGATAACGAT
>JAIRSB010000049.1 GCA_031255655.1 Spirochaetaceae bacterium
ACGGAGGCAAATGATGAAAATCACTGAAATCCTTAAAAAAAGGATGACCTTTTCTTTCGAGGTGTTTCCCCCAAAAGAAGACGATGGAGTTCCCAAGCTACAAAAAGAGCTTGAGGAGCTGTTTAAATTCAGCCCGGACTTTATAAGCTGCACTTATGGAGCCGGCGGCACGAATGTTGGAAAGAGTCAGGAAATCTGCAAGTACATAACTGACAAGAAAGTTACATGTATGACGCACTTTACCTGTATAGGCACTTCAAAAGAAAGAATTCTTAAAGAGCTTAACGAATACTTGAACATAGGGCTGCAAAATGTTCTTGCTATGCGCGGAGACTTCCCGAAAGATCCTGCCACCGGAAAATTCGCCACCACTACAGGCGGCGCGTTCAGCAACGCGAACCAGTTAATCGAGTTCATCAAGGCCAACTTCGGCGATAAGTTTTCGATAGCCGCCGCGGGCGATCCCGAAACGCACATTGTAGCGGTAAGCCCTGAAGCCGACATCGCGTTTATCCGCGCGAAGCAGGATGCGGGCGCGGAATTTATCATGTGCCAGCTTTGCCACGACATTGATGAGTACGAACGCTGGGTAAAAAAATGCCGCAAAGCGGGTATTCACCTTCCGTTCATAATGGGGCTTATGCCGGTACTCGCCCGCGACCCGATTATTAATATGACGGTTTCCAACGGATGTTCTATCCCGAAAGACCTCGCCGCAATCATCGGCAGGTACACCCCGCCCAGAGGCGCCGCGGAAAACGTGGTTAAAGAGTACGCCGCCGATTTCAAGAAGGCCGGTATGGAATACACTGTCAAATCTCTCTGGCGCTACATGAACACCGACTTGCAGGGTATACACTTATACGCGCTCAACAGGGCGGCGGATGTTGGTAAGATAGTGCTGGATTCCGGCATCAGGACAAGAAAAGAGTAAAAAATGTTAAATACCACCGGCTTTTCATTAGGCCGGTGGATAGAGAGCGGATATAAGGGGGAATCTCCCTCTACGGCGCGCAAGGCCGCGCCGTACCCCTCTCTTCTAGGGGCTCGCCCCTAAAACCCCACATTTTCCTAAGGAGAACACAATGTCAAAAGGATCAGACGCAGTAAAAAAATTTATCGGTTCCGATATTGAGATTGCTCAGGCGGTATACCCGGAACACGCCTATGACATTTCGGAAATAGCGAAAAAGCTCGATATTCCCGAAAAATATGTTGAACATTACGGACGCTACAAAGCGAAAATAGATTACAACTACCTTAACAACGAACTGAAAAGCAAACCGGATGGCAAACTAATCCTCGTTACCGCGATTACCCCCACTCCGGCGGGCGAGGGTAAAACGACGACGACGGTAGGTGTGTCGGACGGCCTTTCAAAGATTGGAAAGAAAGTCGTAGTGGCGTTACGCGAACCCTCGCTTGGGCCGGTATTCGGCGTGAAAGGCGGCGCGGCGGGAGGCGGCTGGGCGCAGGTTATACCGATGGAAGACATTAACCTGCACTTTACTGGAGATTTCCATGCCATAGGCGCGGCAAACAACCTGCTTGCGGCCATGATTGACAATCACATTTATCAGGGAAACAAATGCAATCTTGACCCGCGTAAAATAATATGGCGCCGCTGTGTCGACATGAACGACAGGCAGCTTCGCTTTGTTGTCGACGGTTTGGGCGGAAAAGCCAACGGCGCTCCCCGCGAAGACGGCTACGACATAACTGTCGCTTCCGAAATTATGGCGATTCTTTGTCTTTCCAAAGATATCGACGATTTAAAGGCGCGTCTTGGCCGCATCATTGTGGGATACACCTACGGCAAACAGTCGGACGGCTCGGAAAAACCGGTAACTGCGGCGCAGCTTAACGCGCAAGGGGCAATGGCGGCTCTGCTAAAAGACACCCTTAAACCGAACCTCGTGCAGACGCTTGAAGGGACGCCCGCGTTTATACACGGCGGCCCGTTTGCCAACATCGCGCACGGGTGCAACTCCATCATGGCAACAAAACTGGCTCTGAAGCTCGGCGACTATGTTGTTACTGAAGGCGGTTTCGGCGCGGATCTCGGCGCGGAGAAATTCCTTGATATTAAATGCCGTTTCGCAGGCCTCAAACCCAGCGCGGTTGTCATCGTAGCCACTGTCCGTGCACTCAAATCCCACGGCGGCGTAGCCAAAGCCGACCTTGAAAAAGAGAATCTCGACGCTCTCAAAAAAGGTTTGCCCAATCTGTTGCAGCACGTTGAAAACGTTACAAAAGTGTACAAGCTTCCGGTGGTAGTAGCGATTAACGCTTTCCCGAAAGACACCAAAGCGGAACTCGATCTTGTAGAGGCGGAGTGCAAAAAACTGGGTGTAAATGTGGCGCTTTCCGAAGTATGGGCAAAAGGCGGCGAAGGCGGCAAAAAACTTGCTGAAGAAGTCGTGCGTCTATGCGAGCAGCCTAACGATTTTTCATTCTGCTACGACGAAAAGGCTTCTATCAAAGACAAAATCGAGTCGATTGCTAAAAAGATTTACCACGCGGACGGTGTGAATATTCTGCCGAACGCTCAAAAACAGATAGCGCAGCTTGAAAAACTTGGTATGGACAAGGTGCCTATATGTATGGCAAAAACGCAGTACAGCTTCTCGGATGACCCGAACCTGAAAGGCGCGCCTAAAGGCTGGACGCTTACTGTTCGCAACATCAAAATTTCTGCCGGTGCGGGCTTCATTGTCGCGCTTACCGGTGACATAATGACAATGCCTGGTCTTCCGCCTGTTCCGTCCGCCGAAAAAATCGACGTTGACAATACCGGCAAGATTTCCGGCTTGTTCTAGGAAAGCGCCAAAAAAGCAAGTTAAGCCGCATGCTTTATTGCGGTTTTAATCAAAAAAGCCCTCCCGAGACATCGGGAGGGCTTTTTTAACGGAATTTCGCCAAAGCTGTTCATTCATTTATGGAACAATTAATTTTAAGAAATATATCGTGCGTATACGATAATACGATAGTTTCGCTTGATGATATAAATTTTTCGGTATCACGTGGCGAATGCGTTTGTGTCGTGGGCGCGAACGGCTCCGGTAAATCAACATTGCTGCGAGTTATCTCAGGCTGCGTAAAGCCCTCTTCCGGCGCAGTGATTATTGACGGCATAGAACAGAAAAATGACGGGAATGGCCGGATAAGCGGCATTGTCTTTCAGGAACCAGAAGACCAGCTTTTTATGCCCACCGTTTGGGAAGATGTTGCCTTTGGTGTTATGAATAAAGGAATGGATTGTGAAACTGCCAAAACACTCGCGATGGACGCTCTCGCCTCTGTTGACGCTGTGTCTATCGCGGAACGCGCCCCGTACAAACTTTCCGGCGGAGAGAAGCAACGCGCCG
>JAIRSB010000006.1 GCA_031255655.1 Spirochaetaceae bacterium
TGGGAACTGTTGGGACAATGCCTGCGCGGAGTCGTTTTTCAAGACGCGGAGTAGGGAACTGGAGACTTTGGACGGCAAACATTCTGCTATGTTAAGGCGTATTAACACCGGATACGGTGGACTTTAGTCCGACGCATTCGGTACTTAACTATGTTTCCCATGACGGATCTAATTCAGAAAACCCCACTTAATACTGTCCACTAAATGGAGTAATGTCCAAAGTTCAATTTTCGTTTGTTTTGTCGCGCGCTCTAGTTTGAAAAGAGGATAGCGGTTTATAATTGCGGCAGCATGAGCGAAAGAAAAATTAATTGCAAAAAAGCGTTACTTTTAGGTTCCGGCGGTCTTAAAATAGGTCAAGCCGGGGAATTTGATTATTCTGGCTCGCAGGCTCTTAAGGCTTTGCGGGAAGAAGGCGTAAAAACCGTACTTATAAATCCAAACATTGCCACGATTCAGACCAGCGAGGGCATGGCGGATGCCACATATTTTCTTCCAGTAACGCCGGATTTTGTTACACAAGTCATAGAAAAAGAGCGTCCGGACGGACTTTTGCTGTCGTTCGGAGGGCAGACAGCGCTGAACTGCGGCGTGGAACTGGAACGCAACGGTATTTTGTACAAATACGGCGTAAAAGTTCTAGGCACTCCGGTTAAGGCAATAGAGGATACGGAAGACCGCGAACTTTTTGTCGAGCGTCTTAGCGAAATAGGGGCAAAAACCGCTCGAAGCAAGGCCTGCGTGGATACAGAACAGGCGGTTGCCGCCGCGGAGAAAATAGGCTATCCGGTGATGGTGCGGGCGGCCTACGCGCTGGGCGGCTCGGGCAGCGGGGTCTGCCGGAACGAGTCCGAAATACGCAGGCGCTGCGACCGCGCTTTTGCCCATGCTCCGCAGCTTCTTGTGGAAGAGTGGCTCGGCGGCTGGAAGGAAATCGAATACGAGGTTGTGCGCGACTGCGCGGATAACTGCATCACCGTTTGCAACATGGAAAACTTTGACCCGCTCGGTATCCACACGGGGGAAAGTATTGTTGTAGCTCCGAGTCAGACGCTTACTGACAGCGAATATCATAAACTGCGCCGTATAGCGATAGACGTGATTCGGCGGCTTGGAATCATAGGCGAATGCAATGTTCAGTACGCGTTGGACCCCTCAAGCGAGGACTACCGCATCATTGAAGTGAATGCGCGTCTTTCGCGCTCTTCCGCCCTTGCCTCTAAGGCTACGGGTTATCCACTGGCTTTTGTGGCGGCAAAGCTCGCGCTTGGCTACACGCTTACCGAGATTGAAAACCGCGTAACGCGGGTAACAAAGGCCTGCTTTGAGCCGGCTCTGGATTATGTTGTGGTAAAGGCTCCGCGCTGGGATTTGTCCAAGTTCAAAAACGTGGATCTTCGTATTGGCAGTGAGATGAAAAGCGTAGGAGAGGTGATGTCCATAGCGCGGAATTTTGAGGAGGCATTACAAAAAGCCTTGCGTATGACTTCGGTGGGCGCGCCGGGGCTCTGCGGCGATGATGCTTTTTGCGGTGTTGGCGTCAAAAACATCAAATCCGCGCTGCAAAATCCTACCGACCGTCGCATATTCATCATTTACCGTGCTTTGCAGGAAGGCTGGACGGTAGAACGTATTCACCGTTTGACCAAGATAGACCGCTGGTTTTTGTACAAGATTGAAAATGTAGTAAAAATTGAGGCCGAAATGCGCGGGTGCGTTGCGAGAGTGTCCCCCGTTGGGGAGGGCGCGCCGCAGCTACGCGCGGCGCAAGGGGGAAATTCCCGCCATCTATCCCCGGAATTGCTGGTAAGAGCGAAACGCGCCGGGTTTTCGGATGTCCGGATAGGGGAGCTTACTGGCATGACGGAGGCTGAGGCGCGGCGTTTGCGTGAGCGGAACGGGATTTTGCCCGCCGTTAAGCAGATTGATACGCTAGCCGCGGAGTATCCGGCGAAAACGAATTATCTGTACATGACCTATAACGCGGTGGAGGATGATGTCTGTCCGGCAGGACGCGGCGTTATGACACTGGGCAGCGGCGCGTACCGGATTGGCAGCAGCGTTGAGTTTGACTGGTGCTGCGTGAACGCTGTCGAGACGGCGCGGCAGGCCGGGCGTTATTCGATTATGGTGAATTGTAATCCCGAAACGGTGTCTACGGACTATGATATGTGCGACAGGTTGTATTTTGAAGAGCTTTCGTTTGAACGCATTATGGATATTTACGAGCAGGAGTCACCTGATGGTTTGATATTATCGATGGGGGGGCAGACGCCGAATAATCTTGCCACAAAATTGTTCGATTTTGGGGCTTTGATCTATGGAACGAGTCCGGTTTCGATTGATATGGCGGAGGATCGCAATAAATTTTCCGCGCTGCTGGACAGGCTGGGTATAGAACAGCCGGAATGGCGGGAGCTTACGGATTTTGAGTCGGCACGCGCATTCGCGGCGGAGGTTGGCTACCCAGTGTTGATTCGTCCGAGTTATGTTCTTTCCGGTGCGGCTATGAATGTGGCTTGGGATAACGCGAGTCTTGAAAAATTTCTTAATTTGGCCGCCGGAGTTTCCGCCGAACATCCGGTTGTGATAAGCAAATTTGTTGAAAACTCAAAGGAGATAGAGATTGACGCGGTGGCGCGGCACGGCGAGATTTTGTTTTCCGCCATAACGGAGCATGTCGAAAACGCCGGCATTCATTCTGGAGATGCTACTGTCGCGCTGCCCGCTCAACGTTTATACATCGAAACTATCCGCAAAGTTAAGAATATGAGTCTTACAATTGCCCGCGCTCTTGATATAACAGGGCCTTTTAATATTCAATTTCTGGCACAGCGTAATCGTGTGCGCGTGATAGAATGTAACTTGCGGGCAAGCCGCAGTTTTCCGTTCTGCTCCAAAGTAAGCCGCGTAAATATGATTGAGCTGGCTGTTAAGGCTATGCTTGATATTCCCGTCGAGCGCTTTCTTTCTTCATCGCTTGATCTAGAGTGGGTCGGCGTTAAGGCGGCCCAGTTTAGTTTTTCGCGTCTGCACGGCGCGGACCCGGTAAGCGGTGTTGAAATGGCGAGTACGGGGGAGGTGGCGTGTATTGGCTGCGATTTGAACGACGCTTTTTTGAAGGCTATGCTTTCTGTGGGTTACCGTGTTCCAGCAAAGCGTGTTTTACTTTCCACAGGCTCAATCGAAGAAAAATTGTCGTTTCTGGATTCGGCGCGGCGTTTAGCTGCTATGGGTTACGAATTGTTTGCCTCAGAGGGGACGGTGAAATTTCTTGCCTCTAAGGGTGTTCACGCCACTCATCTGCGTTGGCCGCTTGAAGCGAAGGATCCTAATATAGCGGACTATATAAGGCGGCGGGAGATAGACCTTATAATAAATATTCCGAAAAACAAGCGCGAAAGGGAGTTAAAAAATAATTTCATAATCCGCCGTATGGCGGTGGATTTTGATATTCCATTGATTACCAATATAAAAATCGCCCGTCAGTTTATTGACGCTGTCGCTCAATACAGGACGCGAGGTCTTGAAATAAAGGCCTGGGAGGAATACAAGGTCTAGTCCGCATTCGAATTGCCCTCTGCTATAGCCCTTGTCGCTCTGGCGGTGTACAATGTCGGTATATATGGATAATCTGTTGAGCGCAGATGATTTGATACGCGCTAAAGACATTATTGATAAGTACAGGCGGGCTATGGCGCGGCGTATTGTCGGGCAGGAGGATATGCTTGACGGGCTTTTGATGGCGTTTATCGCGGGTGGACATATCTTGCTTGAGGGCGCGCCCGGTCTTGCCAAGACGCTTGCCGTCAAGCGTCTTGCCGCGATAACCGGATTGGAATTTAAGCGAATTCAGTTTACGGCAGACTTGTTGCCGGCTGATTTGACCGGAACGCTTATTTGGGAGCCGGATAGGTCTGTTTTTTCTATGCGCAAGGGGCCTGTTTTTACCAACATCGTGCTTGCTGACGAGATAAATCGCGCTCCCGCCAAGGTGCAATCCGCATTGCTTGAGGCTATGGAAGAGTATCAGGTTACGATTGGCGAGCAGACATGGCCGCTGCCTGATCCGTTTTTCGTGCTGGCAACGCAGAATCCTATCGAGCATGAAGGTACCTATCCTTTGCCGGAAGCGCAGCTTGACAGGTTTTTGTTAAAATTGAGGATAGATTATCCGCGCACGGAGGATGAGCTTAGCATCGTTCGTCTTAATCAGTCGGATTGGGAGCAAAACAGCGGGACGGCGCGGCGGGCGCAGGATTTGCCTGTGGAGGAAACCGCGCTGGAAGCGGATAAGATAGCGGAGCTTCGCAATGTTTCCACTAGGATTCATGTTGACGAGCAGATAGAACGCTACATTGTATCGATAGTCGCGGCGACGCGGCCAGCGCGTGATAAGGCCGGGTATTCCGCGTTGGCGGGTGGATCCGCAAAAAAAGCATTTTATTCCGGCGCGGAAACGGCGGCAAAGACCCATGTGGAGGGAATATACCGCTATATTTCTTTCGGCGCGTCCCCGCGCGCGTCTATTGCTCTGCATAATTGCTCGAAAATTAGGGCTCTTTTTGCCGGAAACACGTTTGTGCGTCCGGAGGATGTTAAAGAGGCCGCGCTTCCTGTGCTTAGGCACCGGCTTTCGCTCTCTTACGAGGCGGAGGCGGATGGTCTTGACGCGGACGCTGTTATAAGCCGTATTCTAGCTTCTGTTCCGGTGCCGTAATTTTGGAACGTTCTGAACTTCTGCGCCGGATAAAAACTTTCCCACTCGTGGCTTCCGCGTTGACTGAAGATCTTTTGTCCGGCGGTTTTCGCTCGGTTTTTCGCGGAAACGGTATTGAATTTGAGGAGGTCCGCTGCTATGAGCAGGGAGACGATGTTCGTTTTATTGACCGCAATGTCAGCGCGCGTTTCGGCAAGCCTTACGTTAAATTATATCGTGAGGAACGGGAATTAACTGTTTTTATCGCTCTGGATTGTTCCGCCTCAATGTTTGCCGGTTGCAAGAGTGATGTTAACCGTTTTGAACAGGCTTTGCTGGCTGCCGCGCTTATAGGTTTTTCAGCGGAACGGGCTGGGCAACGTTTCGGCGCGGCGGTTTTTGACAACGAGATACGGCATTTGTTCAAGCCGGGTAGAGGACGCGCTCATCTGATGGCGGTGGTGAGTTCCGCGCTTGGGGCAGTTCCGCGCGCTTACGGCAGCACGTTGTCGTCCGCTATACGTTGCGCGGGTAGTCTGCTGAAGCGTCGCAGTCTTGTTATTCTTATTTCCGATTTTCGTTGTCCCGACTGGGATGTCGAAATATCCGCTCTTACCGGGAAGCATGATTTTATCGCGGTTAAAATCGGAGACCCGTTTGATTACGAGTTGCCGAAGCTGGGTTTAATCACTATGGAAGATCCTGAGAGCGGCAGGACTGTTCAGGCTCCGGCGGCTTTCCCCTCTTTCCGCCGCGAATGGCGGGAATGGAACGAGGAGCGGCACGCGGCGTGGGATTCCGCGTGCCGCAGGCTGGGAATTTCACGCTTGGAGCTTTCGACTTCGGATGATGCGGCTTCAGTTCTAAAAACTTTTTTCCAGGGCCGCTCCTACACGCGCAGGAGCAGTGGACTTTAGTCCGTACATTTTACGAACCATGTGGTTAAAAGTCTAATGGATTCAGAACCAGCGGTCAATAACGGCGAAGCAAGGAGTGAAGATTTGAAATAATAAATATGTTTTCTTCATGCACCGTGCTGATTTCATAATCTTTCGACAGTCTGCGCGAGTGATTAGCCCA
>JAIRSB010000088.1 GCA_031255655.1 Spirochaetaceae bacterium
ATGCCGAGTATTGAGCCTTCTTCGATTTTTATGTTTATGTTGTGCAGGACGTCTTTGCCGTTGCCGTAGGCGAATGTCAGGTCCCGGAGTTCGATTACTGGGACGCCGCCGCCCCCGCCTCTGGTGGGTGAGTTCCCGGAAGTGGCGAGGTTCGCAGCGGGTGGCGGTGCGGCAGGGGACGGCGCTTGGGTGGCGGGTGGCGGCGGTGTTGCCGTTGCCGGAGTGTTCTCTATAGAAGGTTTCGCGTTAAGTATCTCGTTTACGCGCCCCAGCGAAACCGCCCCGCGCTGCACTATTGTTACGGTAAAGCCCGCGCCCAGCATCGGCCATATCAGCATATTCATATAACTGAAAAGCGCAACCAAATCGCCGGGGGTCATAATGCCCAAAACCACGCGCCGCCCGCCTGCAAATATCACTATCAATGACGTAAAGCCCGCCAAAAAAGATATTAGCGGCATGAACATCCCCTGTAGTTTTACAAGAGCCATGTTAGCTTCGCGGTAGTCATCGTTGTTTTCTGCAAAGCGTTTTATGAACCAGTTCTCCCGCACGAATGATTTTATTACCCGCATTCCGGCGAATGTTTCCTGCGTTGTCTCGCTTAACGCGGAGTTCGCTTCCTGCACCCGCTTAAAGCGTCTGCCAAGCGCCCTGCCAAAAAAGATTATAAGAATTGTTATGAACGGAAGCGGCATAACGGCAAACAGAGCCGTTCCGGTATCCTGAATGAATATGATGATTATGATGGAAAGCGCCATTACCGTTCCGTCGATTCCGGCGACAAAGCCCCAGCCTATCGCCATTCTGACGGCTCCCAAATCGCTTGTTGAGCGCGCTATCAAGTCCCCGATTTTGTTCTTTTGGAAAAAGTCCCACGATAGTTTCAGCAGATGGTCAAATAGTTTTTGCCGGAGTTCCGCCTCTATGCGCCGCGACGAGCCGTGTATAAAAAGCCGCCACAGAAAGCGGCCCAAAGAAATCACAGACATGGCAAGCACCATCGCAATGCATGGTTTTAACAGGTCTTTCCAAATAAAGCTGCCCTGCGATATTAGGTCAACGGCTTGTTTTGTAAACTGCGGGATTAAAAGCTGCGCAGCGTCAACGGTGAACAGGCAGGCGAAACCGGCGATGTACTTAAAGCGGTATTTGTAGAAAAACGCTTTAAGCGTTCTGAATTCCCGCAGCGAGCCGCCGTCTGTTTTTGCTTTTTTCATATTATTTATATGAGTCCCCTAGTCCCTTGTGTGGCGGGGGCGGGGTCTCATTTAGAGGCATCCTTTTTTAAGCTGATTTCAAGCATGTTCTGCCAGCTTTCCATCTTTTTCTTGACATCTTCGGCATCGCTTCTCTCGTTCAACGTGGTATGTATCCTATTAAGCGCGGCTAGAAAGTTTATTGCTTTCCGCATATCTTCGGCACGTTTTGTGGACAGTGAATATCTTGCGTAAAATCTGTCGGCGGAATTGTTAAGCATGGTTTTTACAAGGTGCGCGTGATAGATAAGCGGCTCGTAGTCCGGGGAAGAGGGGTCATTGTTGGCCTGCGCCTTTTTTAAGTCCAGCAGGTTTTTTGACACTGTAGCGCATAGTCCTTCCATGTCGACAAAGACCCAGCGCCATTTTGTATTATCGCCGTAAGCTATTTTCAGCAGCGAACAGGTAAGTCCTAATTTCTTTACAAGATTATAACGCTGCACTATGTAAACCGGATTTAGTTCGGCAAGCATTTCTTCATAGTCAGAGAACGGGGCGTCGAGTTTTCCGGTAACGATGTTTTCTAAGTATATCAGCGCCTTTGAATAAAACTTTTTGGCCTCGCCTAATGCCTCCTCGTCTTTAGTGTTGAATATCGCAAGCCCTATTCCGTTTATCACAAGGCAGTTCGAGGCGATGTTCAGCATTCGTTCCGCTAAAAAAAACAGTTTAACAGCCGCCGTTGCCGGGTCTCCGCGGCATTCCGCAAGTATAGATTCCTCTTTTCGCAGCAAATCTTTAATTTTCGATTGGAAAGGCGCGATTTTTTTTTGATAATACTGTTGTTTTTCACCACTATCGCTTTTCAGCATTATTTTTGACTCCGTATTTTTCCAATAGTTCACAGGCATGGGCAAGCGCGGTTTCGCCTTTTTCTCCCGCAAGCATACGGGCGATTTCGTTACAGCGCGCTTCGGAGGGCAGTGTTTTCACGGATGTAAGCGTTCTGCCGCCCTCGCTGTTTTTCTCGACTTTAAGATGATTGTCCGCCCGGCAAGCTATGACAGCAAGATGTGTAACACAAAAGATTTGTTTTACCGCGCCTATCTTCTGTAAATATTCCCCAACCGCTATGGCGACTTCCCCGCCTATGCCGGTATCAACTTCATCAAATATCAATGTCTCGGCTCCGTCAACCCAGTTTGAGTCGAGTGCGTCGAGCCGCTGCGGCGAAGCCAGCGCGGTTTTTATTGCCAGCATCACGCGGGAAAGCTCGCCGCCGGATGCCGCCAGCCGCAGTTCCCGCGCTGTTTCGCCCGTGTTCGGGGCGAGCATGAACTCAATGTCGTCCGCGCCCCATGGCCCGCACACTATATCCGCCTGTCCGCCCGGCAGCTGCCCTTTGGGGGCTAGGTTTACCGAGAAAACCGCGCCGGGCATTCCAAGTATGCCGAGTATGCTGCTTATGCGGTCTGCCAGCTTCTCGGAAGCCGCCTTGCGCTTCACGGTGAGCGCGGCTGCGCGCTGCGCGATTTCGCGTTCAAGCTCGATTATCGCCGCCCGCTGCTGTTCGCGGTTCTCTTCTGAAGCGGAAAGCGCCTCTATCTCGGCGGCGGCGTTGTTCCGGTAGGCGATTATCGCTTCTTCAACACTGCCCACGCCCGCCGCCTCTTCGCCTCCGGCGGCGGTTTTGTACTTCTTTTTCAGCCGCTGAATCAACGCCAACCTCTCTTCGACGGCTTCAAGCCGCGCCGGATCATAGGTGAGCGAATCGCGGTAAGCGCGTAATTCACTGGAAATGTCTTCCATTTCGTAGTAAAGTGCGCTAAACCGCTGCTGAATTCCGGCAAGGCCCGTGTCAAGCGCGGCGGCAGCGTCGATGCCGGATAGGGCGCGGCGCGAGAGGCTTAAAACAGAGTTTTCAGCGTCAAAAAGCGCGGCGGATGCGGTCTCTACGCTGCCGGAGAGTTTTTCAAACGCGGCAAGACGTGCCGATTCTGCTTCCAGTTCGCGGCTTTCGCCGTTTTTTAGAGCTGCTTTGTCGATTTCGTCTATTGAAAAGGTCAAAAACTCGATGCGGGCGGCTCTGTCCCGTTCCGAGACCAGCGAGTTTTCAAGGTTTTTGCGCTTTTTCGCCAACTCCGTAAACACGCGGTTGAACGCGAAAACTTCGTCCTCCAGTCC
>JAIRSB010000160.1 GCA_031255655.1 Spirochaetaceae bacterium
TGCCGCGTGGCTTTTGGAAGCGCTTGTTCGCACCGGAAACTATCTTTACAATTAAAGCATACCACAGTATGGCAGGATATGGAGGAGCGGATGAAATTAGGCTGCGAGCAGACCTATGAATGGGTCGTCAAACTACTGCAAGAGTGCGACTTTGGCGAAAGCGCAAAGCGGCTCGGACTGGAACAAAGCGGCGGGGGCAAAATCCTTGTCAATTTCCTTGACAGAAAATACGCCGTAACAAAAAGCGGCATAGAGCTTTGCGCGGAAAAAACCGTGTGGGCGTTCAAAAAAAAAGGGCACGAATACGATGTAAAAAGCGTCATAGGCTACTATGTGCTGTCGGACGCGCGCGCCGAACCGCTGAACGATTTTTGCCCGCTCTCCAGCTTTTCGCACGGTATATTCGACGAAGGGCGCAGCGGCTGGATGAATGATGCCTTAACAAAGGTCTACGGGAGCGATTATAACAAGTTCCGCGAAAGCGCCGGAAGGCTCGGAATGTTGTTTGAGGGCGAAAAATCGGCGGGGCAGTATGTCTGGGCGTACTCGCTGCTGCCCAAAATACCTGTAAAAATAGTTTACTACGAAGGCGACGACGAGTTTCCGTCAAAATTGCAAATACTATACGACAAAAGCGCCATTCAGTTTTACAAATTTGAGCCGCTTGCCGCGCTGCACGGCTGTTTTACGGCCGGGCTTGCCGCGATAGGCGATGCCGCGGCGTAAAGCCGCTGTCTGTAAATGGCGTTGCCCGTAACGCCATTACGGATAGCGTTACGGGTAGCGGCGTCTGAACTCTTTTACGCGGGCGCAGGCTGTTTCGCTTAGGGGCGAGCTTTCTCCGCGCAAGAAATACTGGCAGGCGATTCCGGCAACCATCGCGCCGTTGTCGCCGCAAAGTTCCGGCGGCGGGAACACGCAGTCAACGCCGCCTTGCAGCGCAAGGCGGCGGCGCAGGTACGAGTTCGCGGCGACTCCGCCGCCGGAGACAACCGTCTTTATGCCGGAACTTTGGCAGGCGCGGAACAGGGCGCGCAGCAGTATCTCGACAGCCGTTTTCTGAAACGAAGCGGCAACGTCGTTCACATTGATTTCCCCCGCCTTCCCTTTCCGCCTGAATTGTTCTAGCTGGTTTATAACTGCCGTCTTCAGCCCTGAATAAGAAACATCAAACTGATGTTCGCCCTTATGCAGGTTCGGCATTGGGAAGTCAAACGCGCCTTCGTCCCCCTTTTTAGCGGCTTCGTCAATGTAGACGCCGCCGGGATAGCCCAAATCGTAGTGTTTTGCCACCTTGTCGAAGGCTTCTCCCGCCGCATCGTCGATTGTCGTTCCCATGACTTCCACCGTGTCAAAGTCATCCACGCGGCAGATAATCGTATGCCCCCCCGAAACCAGAAGCCCCAAATACGGATAGGGTGGATTGTCTTCGCAGAGGCGGGCGGCGTACAGGTGGGCAAGCATATGATTGCAAGCAAGAAACGGGATGCGCATTGCCCACGCAAAAGACTTGGCAAAGGTGAGTCCCACAAGCAGCGAGCCCAGCAGGCCGGGGCGCGCTGTTGCCGCCACGCCGTCTATGCCGCGTGGCGTCTTCCCCGCCTGCCGCAGCGCCTCCTCAACAACGCCGTATATCCACTCGGTGTGCTTGCGGCTGGCGATTTCCGGCACAACGCCGGCAAACTCCTTGTGAAAGGGTATTTGTGTTGCTACAACATTTGAAAGTATTTTCTTACCGTCTTCCACAACGGCGGCGGCGCATTCGTCGCACGAGCTTTCTATGCCCAGCGTTATCATTGGCCACCCCGCATAATGTCCGCGACTGTCGAAAAGTTGTAGCCCTGCTCGCTCAGGCTCGAATAGCTCCTTGTGATTATGCCCGCCAGTTCTGTTGACCAGGCGTGTCCTATCATCACAACGGCGTTTCTTTCGCGGGCTATGCTCAAGCCCTGCTCCATATAATTGATGATTGATGCCGCGTCGCGCTCATTATCCAAAAAGATGTTCCGCGTTGCGATTGTCATGCCCAGTTCGCGCGATACTTTGGGCGCGACG
Source organism: Spirochaetaceae bacterium (assembly GCA_031255655.1). Classification (GTDB taxonomy): domain Bacteria; phylum Spirochaetota; class Spirochaetia; order Treponematales; family Breznakiellaceae; genus JAIRMY01. Next base: position 2,056 of record JAIRSB010000160.1, read on the forward strand.
CTTCCGGGGCTTGTCCGCGAATCAAGGAAGTAAAACCTGTTGTCGCGGCAAAATTCCAGTACTGTTTTCATTATTTCTTCGTCCTCCGTTATTAGTGAACCTTGATGATTATTCATGCCGGCAACCGGTCCTATTTCACGGATGTTCGCTTCCAGTACGGCGCGGACTTCGTCCGCGCTCATCCCTTTGTAAATCGCTCCCGGCCCGGGTTCTTCCCCGCCCAGCGCTTCCATAGGCTGATGGAGGAACAGCGTCTTGCCTGCTTCGCGTACCATTCGCGCTACCTGAACTGAATGCTGCAGTCCCGGCAAGACTGATATGGTGATGTCCCCCGGAAAGCGCAGGAAGGGTTCCAATTCCCGAAGGTTGTTGCCGGCATCGTCAATTACGAAGACTACGTTCCAGCGCTTTTCAGGTGGAGGGTTTTCTTCCGGGAGGCTTGCCGATAACAGATTTGCCGAAGGAAAACCGGGACTGTCTCTCAATTTTTCCGGCGCAGAGGGCGCAGCGGATGTGGTGGCAGGCGTGTTCACGTGTTCCGGTAACGGCACGTCCGCTTCCGTGGCATTCGCTAATTTTTCATGGATAAAAAACGCCGCAACGGACACCGAGACACACATGGCGGCGATAAGTGCGGCAGCGATTTTTTCTTTCAATGTCAACTCGTTATTATATTTTTTGCGCTTCACCGTGTCCTAACATTCCGCTTAAATCAATTCGCATATCACCAAATATATCACGAAAACGCGTCCACAAATACCCCGTAAGCGAAGTTTCGGCCTATTCCGTGACGGGAAATTGAAGTTCCCGAAAGGTTATATTATAGTAGAAATATGGCAACGTTATACATTGTCGCAACCCCAATCGGCAACTTGCGGGACATAACTTTTAGGGCATTGGACGTGCTTAAAAGCGTCTCCATTATAGCCTGCGAGGACACGAGGCGCAGCCTGAAACTATTGACTTACTTTGAAATAAAGACTAGGCTTATTTCGTGCAGGGCGGCCAACGAGCAAAAGGCGGCACTAAAACTTGTCAAGGAAATGGACGGAGGGCGGGACGCGGCTTATTTAAGCGATGCCGGCAGTCCTTGTTTGAGCGATCCCGGAGCCGTTCTTACCCGCGTGACAGCGGAGGCTGGGCATAAAGTTATTCCCATACCCGGACCTTCGGCTTTTGCGAGCCTTGTCAGCGTAGCGGGCGGGACGGACAAAACACTTGTTTTTGAAGGTTTTTTGTCGCCGAAAAGCGGCAGACGGCGTTCTCGTCTGAAAGAGCTTTTAGCTGAAGGTGCGGCTTTTGTTTTATACGAGTCACCGTTTAGGGTCTTGCGGCTTTTGACAGATTTGCTCGAATTTGACGGCGGGCGTTATATCTGTGTGGGCAGGGAAATGACCAAGATACACGAGGAGTACCTTAGAGGGTCCGTTACAGACGTTTTATCCGAGTTGGAGAGGCGTCCGGAGCAAAAAGGGGAGTTTTCGGTGTTCGTTTCTGGACGAAAGGCGTAGCCTTATTTGATTTAATAATTGTTGGTTTGTGCCGATAATTGATTTAGGTAGGATGGTGTATGACAATCGGAAGGACAGGTCCAATAGAACCGAGCCGGCCCATTAACGAG
>JAIRSB010000171.1 GCA_031255655.1 Spirochaetaceae bacterium
CACGCTTTGGAAAGTTCCGCGGGTTTGGGCCGCCTTTCGCACGGCGAGGCTGTCGCGTGGGGGATTGTCCGCGCCTGCGAGCTGGGCGTTGAGTTAGAAATTACCCCGCCGGAACGCGCCGAAGTGATTCGCGGTCTTATAGACGCACTCTCTTACGAAACTCGCGCTCCACACCCGGCTATGGCAAGCGGCGGTGAGTTTATGCGGGCACTGCGCGGCGACAAGAAAAAAAAAAGACGGGGAGTTCTGTTTCGTTGTCCCGTCGCGGCGCGGGGCGCGCGTTATAACGATGGATGAAGGCGGCTTAAAACGCATCGAAAGAATCGCTGGTTTGGCGTGAAAGCCGTAATCGCTCCGGTCTTAATGCTGCTGTCTTTTACGAACGCTCTTTTCGCGGAGGAGGATGGCGTCGTTTACTATGTCCGCGAACTGCGCGCCGACATCAGGGGGCGAGTTACGGAATACGCACTGCTGCGGAATTCAGGGATAAAAAAAGGTGATGAGATAAAAGGCGCGGACGAATTGCGGAAGTATATGGCGCAAAAGGAGCAGACATTGATTAACCGCCGTGAGCTGCGGGAAGCGCACATAGTTTTTACGGAGGAGGAGCCGGACAGTGATGGCCGTGTTCCTGTTGACATTACAATTCACGCGGCTGATACACGCAATTTTATCATCGTGCCGGAGCCTAGATATAGTTCGAATACCGGCTGGTCGCCGACTTTGCGGATCAGGGATTTTAATTTTTTAGGTTTAATGACCCCGCTAAAAATAAATTTTACATACAAATACAATGACGGTGAAAGCGTAACATACTCCCGAAACAATGTTACTTTTCTTTTGGGTATGGAAATTCCGTTTGAGGCTTTTGGTTTGGGCTGGAATTTTGACACCGAACATATTTTTTCATATTACTTTGGAGAGCCTTTTTTATACGAAGGGGCGGGTGGGATATCGGTTGATATTCCTATAAAAACTACTACGCTGACATTTGGTCTTAAACAGAAAATACACTTTGGTAAAGAATACGAGAGCTGGCAAAAGCACGTCTATAACGCGAATTTTGAAGACGCGCGCTACGGGTCAAGCAGGATTTACGGCGAGTGGAAAGCGCCGCTGCCGTTTGAAACGGAAAGTCTCGGCAGTCTTGTATACAAACCATCATTGTCCACCGGAATAAATTACGCTTTTCGCGGCGAGGATTTGGCGGAACACAAAGGTTTGACTGCGGGCATATCCCAAAAACTGGGCTTTAATAAAATAGATTGGCTTGGTAATTTCAGGCGCGGCGCGGATTTATATCTGGAAAACAGGAACGAGTACAGCTTTTTTTTAGCAAACTGGAACAATTCGATAACGGCAAACGCTACGCTGCATCTTATAATAACTGATTTTTTCGGTATATCCGTGCGGGGGCGTTTTACACGCTGGTTCTATAACTATGATTCGGGGACGGATTTTGAAGATAACACGGAAGGCGGTGGCTGGGAAGCCGCCGGCATGATACGCGGAGTAGAGGACGGCTCAATTTTCGCCAGATATATGCTTCTTTTTAATTTTGATTTTACTTTCCATGCTTTTACTTTCATGTTTTCCGAATATTTTAAGGACGAGCGTCTGCGATTGATAGATTTCGAACTACAGGCCGCGCCTGTCATAGACATAGCCGTTATAGACGGGATAGAGCTTGATAATAAAAGAAATTTTATCCGCGATATAAGGCCGCATAATTTGATTGCTGGTGGCGGCGTTGAATTACTGTTCTTTCCGCTGTCTTTCAGGAGCATATATCTTTGTGCCAGCGCAGTATGGAATTTAAATAACCTGTTTAGTGACGGAACATTGCCCGGAAGCAGCGATTTGGAATTATATATAGGTTTTGGACGCCACTACTAGTATGAATATTAATTTTATCAAAACTGTCGTAAGCAAACTGCGGGTATTGCTGCCGCGCAAATACAAAATGCGGCTTGGCATTCTGCTTTTGATGACAATATTTTTGTCTCTTATAGAAACATTCGGTGTGTCGATAATAATGCCGTTTATTTCCGTAGCATCCACCCCCGATATACTTGACCGCGGAAGGTACGGCGCTGTTTTTACGTTTTTGGGATTTACTTCAAAAGATAATTTTATATTGTGCTTTGGGCTTGGCATTATCGCTTTTTATATATTCCGTTCCGCGTATAACGTTTTTTACACATACATCCAAAACCGCTTCGCGCTCGGAACTTACAGGTATCTTGCGAATAAACTTTTTGAAAAATACATTATGCTGCCGTATAAAATTTATATTCAAAAAAACATGTCTGAATTTCATAACGGAATGACGCAGGCACAGAATACAAGTTCTATGCTTCTTTGCATAATGCAGATTTGTTCAGATTCTATTACTACGCTGGTTTTGTACTCATTTATGGTGATTGTAAACTGGCGAATGACAATTTTGCTGACCGCCGCGCTTGTTCTGCTGGTTGCCATTGTCATAAAATTTATTCTGAAAAAAAGCAAACTTCAGGGAAAGATGGCGGCGGAAGCAGGCCGCAATCTAACTCGTATTCAAACCGAATCGTACAATAATTTGAAGTTCATACGGCTTAAAGGAGTTGAGGAATACTACGAGCGGCAGTTCGACAAATCTATTCGCACGATTTCAAGGGCTCAGTCTATAAGCGGCACTCTAGGCGCTATGCCGCGAAATCTTTTGGAGAGTGTGGGTTTTTCTCTTATTGTGGGTGCGGTTCTGCTGATACTGTTCCGCTACGGCTCTGCTGAAAGCATTATTCCCGTTATAGCCATGTACGCGCTGGCTTTGTACCGGATACTACCCGCTATCAATAGAATGCTTGGCAATGTTAATCAGGTTGCTTTCCTAAGTTATTCGCTCGATATAGTCCATCAGCATTATACAATGAAACCGCTGACAGAAGGCGAAACACCCATATTGTTTAATTATTCCATAAAAGCGGAAAATGTTTCGTTCCGGTATTCTACAGGCCACGCGGTGTTAAAAGGCGTTTCGTTCACAATATATAAAGGTGATAAAATCGCTGTTACTGGGCCGAGCGGTGGCGGAAAATCCACTCTGATAGACATACTCATAGGAATACACAAGCCGTCGTCCGGGTCAATACTTGTTGACAGCGTAGAGTTAAACAGCGGAAATGTGCGCGCGTGGCGGAATAAAATCGGCTACATTCCGCAGCAAATATATCTTTTTGATAACACTGTCGCGGAAAACGTGGTTTTCGGCTCGCCCTACGACGGGGCGCGTCTGGAACGGGTGCTGCGAATGGCGAATATATGGGATTTCCTTATGCAAAAGGACGGCCCGCAAACGCGGGTGGGGGAGGGGGGTATACAATTAAGCGGCGGTCAGAAACAACGCATAGGTATCGCCCGCGCCTTGTACAATGACCCCGAAATCCTAGTACTTGACGAGGCTACTTCGGCTCTAGACACCGAAACGGAAACAAAAATCATGGATGAGATTTATGATGTCGGAAAGGATAAAACGCTAATCATCGTGGCGCATCGTCTTAGCACAGTTGAAAAATGCGGCCGCAGGATACAAATAGGCAAATCGGCAGAGGAGTACGACATCAGAGTAACGGAGCGGATGGAGTGAAAAAAATTTTAATTGACGGAGATTTTTTATGCAGACCGCTTACCGGCATAGAACGCTATGCTTACGAAATTACAAAACGTCTTGACACTCTTGCATCCGATCACGAAATCGCGATCATCGTTCCGTCAAATACATTTACGCCGCCGGATTACAAAAATATCGATATAATACAGCTTAAAACAAAAATTAAATCGCATTTGTTTTGGCAGATGGCGACGGTTCAATCTTTTTTGTTAAAACATAGAGAATATACCGCGCTTGAGTACGGAAATACTTGTCTGCCTTTCACGCCGACAATAGTTTTTCTGCACGATATATACTGTGAATTATTCCCGGAAGATTTTTCAAGTTTCCGTGACAAACTGGCGCGTCTGTATAATCAATACCAGTACCGGTTGATAGCGCGTAAAGCGAAAAGAATTGTTACGGTGTCCGAATACAGCAAAAACGAAATAGCAAAAACTTTTCATGTACCGCCGGAACGTATAACGGTTATATACAGCAGCTGGCTTCATTTTAACGAGATAAAACCTGATTATTCCGTGTTTTCGCTTTTTCCGGCTTTAGAGAAACCGTTCTTTTTTTCGCTTGGGACTATTTCTAAACGAAAAAATATGAAATGGATAATCGAATACGCCGCGAAACATCCGCGTGATACATTTGCTATTTCCGGTTCTCGAATGCCCACTACAAAAGACGACAAATTAAACGGCTCGGCGGGGTTAAAAAATATAATTCTGCTGGGCTATATGGATGACGCGAAAGTAAAGGCTCTGATGGAACGATGTAAGGCCTTCCTTATGCCCTCATATTACGAGGGTTTTGGGCTGCCGCCGTTGGAGGCCTTATCGTGCGGCGCGCCTATAATTGTGGCTGACACCGCGAGTCTGCCGGAAATATACGGCAAAACCGCGCGCTACATAGATCCACGTGATACCAGTGTCGAGCTAGACGAGTTGTTAAAAGTTCCGGTGGAAGCGCCATGTGCAATTTTGGAAAAGTATTCTTACGACAAATCGGCGCAGGCGTTATACCGCCTTATAACCGAATATTTGAATGAAAAAGAATAGATACTGCACCACCGCCTCGCCACGCCGTAAACCGGAAAAAGAGTTGAGAAAAAAGCTGTTCCGCCCGTTCACGCGGGCGGCTGCTTGTGTAACGGCGGTGTTCATCATTCTCGTTTCTGGAATCACGGCTTTTTTTATTTATAACGGACTGAAAAAAGAACTCGTTTCACGCGCCGCGGCCTCCGCCCGCGCCGCCGTCATCTCTTCCGCGCTGCGGCTGGAAAACGCGTTCACGGCGGCGCGGGCGGACGCTTTGACACTGCTTCAAATAAACGGCGCGGAGCGGCAAAGCGATATATTTTTCGAACTTCATCCTGAATTCGCGGCTATTGCCCCCTCGACGGGACGCATGCTTGTGAATAAATCTTTTTTTCTTGAACATGATTTAAGCGAAAAATCGCTTGATAACTATCTCGCCGCTGAAAGCGAACTGCTTGAGTATGCCGCCACTCTGGAAGATCCGGCGGATATGCTTTTTGGGAACGCTTCCGCGTACACTGGCGCGCCGCTTTTGTCGATGTTTTTTAGAGACACAGAAGCCGGCGGGACGGACGGCGTGATTGCTGCGTTTTTTTCGCTCGCCGCGTTTACCCCGCTGCTCGAAAGCGGAACGGGGAACGTTGTAAAGACTTTCGTGGTGAACTACCGTGATGATATTCTGCTGGGTTCAGGCGGCTTTTTCACGCCGGGCGGCAATTACTGGCGCGACCCGCTTGTCCGTCTGATGCGTCAAAGCGCTGAAACGGAGGCGCAATCCGTTTTCACAGGGAGGGACGGCGGCGTTTACATCGGAGCTTTCCGTAAACTGCCGTTTACGGGTACGGCGGTGCTTTGCGAAATAAGCGAGAACGCGGCGTTTAGCGGACTGCCCGAAGCGGCGCTGGGAAGCCTTAAATTCTGTGGTGCGGCGCTTGTTCTGGCGGCGTTTTTCTGCGCAATGCTTTCATTTTCAATGGATAAATACGCCGGAGGCATCCTGCGCGAACAGGAAGAAAAAGTCATGGAACGCAGGCGGCTAAAAAGCGTATTCCGTGCTCTACCTACGGACCGGAAAACGGA
>JAIRSB010000204.1 GCA_031255655.1 Spirochaetaceae bacterium
GCCCACCACGGCATAAAAAAAATTGTAACACAGTAGAAAGCTATATAAGCGCCCAGCATGAAAACATCCCCATGCGCGAAGTTTATAAGCCGCAATATGCCGTAAACCATCGTGTAGCCAATGGCAATAAGCGCGTAAAGACTTCCCAACGAGAGCGCGTTAGTAAGGTTCTGCAGCAGTGTATTGAGCGGCATCCTTTAGGGGGCTACAATCGTTTTGAAAACAAAGATACCGTCTCTAACCTCTTTTATGAAAGCTGGCTTTGTAGCGTCCCCGTTTTCATCAAAAACAATTACACCTGTTACGCCTTCAAAACCATCTGTCGAGGCAAGCGCGTCCCTTATAGCGGTGGGGTCGGTGGAACCAGCACGCTGTATCGCGTCTAAAGCCAGTAGATAGCCGTCGAAACCGAGCGCGGTTACAGCCGCCGGATTCTTTTGGTATTCGTTGACATATTCCGTAAGGAATGTTTTGGCAATGCCGTCATCAGCGACGCTGGAATCATAGAAAGACGAGAATACGGCGCCTTCTACGCTCTCTCCGCCGACATCAAGGAATTCCCCTGTTTCCCATGTATCCCCGCCTATGAACGGTGCGTTTATGCCAAGAGAACGCGCCTGCTGGATAACCAGAGCCGACTCAGTGAAATTTCCGGGCGCGAATATTACATCTGGGTTTAACTCTTTAACTCGTGTAAGCTGGGCGGAAAAATCCTGATCTCCTGTGCCATAATCCACAATCGCCAGAATTGCTTCGGTATTGCCTGTCAATTCGACAAACTTATCAGCGAAATACGGAGACAGTCCGACAGAATAATCGTTTGAAATTTCCCGTACAATAACGGCGTTTTTGGCGCCGATGTCATTGTAAGCGTAGTTAGCCATCACGGTTCCCTGAAACGGGTCGATAAAACAAACGCGGAAGTACCAGTCGTTTCTTGCCGTAACAAGCGGATTCGTGCAGGAAAGCCCTATTATAGGCACGTTTTCGTCTTTGGCAATTTCGCCGCCCGCTATCGCTAGGGAAGAACCCCAAGAACCCAGTATCAGCGGGACTTTGTCTTTGGTGATAAGGCGTAAAACGGCGTTGGCCGACTCAACCTTATCCGATTTGTTGTCAGCGACTACAAGCTCAATATCGTATGTTTTTTCACCCAGCGTAATTTTAGGGTATAGCTTGTTCGCGAGTCTGATCCCCTCCAGTTCGATGGCTCCGCCAGCAGCGTTAGCGCCTGTCAGCGGCTCGAATACGCCTATCTTTATCGTATCTTTCTTGGCGCAGCCCGCAAGCAGCGCGGCCGCAGTCACGGAAATCAAAATCTTGCAAAAAATCTTCATATTTTTACCTCATTATTTTTAAGTTTCGTCGTTTTAGAGTTTGCGCGTCTCTGAAACACTCCCATAAACTATGGGTTGCTTTCATTTTCCTATATGCTTGAAAATTTTTCAAGCCGGTTTGACACGTTTATCCGCGCAAGCCAAGTCTTGCGCGCGGGAATCATCGAACACCGGAAACATTCCCGGAATGTGGAGCGTTTCCGGCTGTCCCCGTCAAAGCGCGTTGATTTCCAATGTCTGGACGAGAGGACGTGAATAGAGTTGTTTAGAAACAAAAGTTTCTAAACCGCAAGCATTTCACGCAGCGTCTTTTTTACATTTTCTACATCATTATCATGCAGCAACGGGATCAAATTAATTATTTTTTCAACCGGTAAATCCCACCATTTTAATTTCAGCATTAGCGCGGTCAATTCTTCGTCAAATCTTTTTCGTATAATTCTTGCTGGATTTCCGGCTATTATGGTGTAAGGTTCCGTATCACTTCCGACAACGCTGTTCATTCCGACTATCACGCCATCACCTATTTTCACTCCCGGAAGTATCACGGAATTTTGCCCTATCCATACATCATTCCCAATAACCGTATCGCCTTTTGACGGTAACTTGTCCAGCGAAGGCACGGTTTCATTCCATTTTTCAAATATATAAAAAGGAAATGTTGAGGGGCAGTCCATCTGATGATTTGCGCCATTCATTACGAATTCCACGCTGGACGCTATCTGGCAAAATTTTCCAATGACCAGCTTGTCGCCATAGAAATCATAAAAATGAGTAACGTGCCTTTCAAAATCAGTATCGCTAAAATAAGTAAAGTCGCCCACAATTATGTTCTTGTTTTTAATTGCGGGTTTTACATACGTTACCGTGTCTATGTTTGGAACGGGGAATATGACATTAGGATCGGGTAATGTTTTATCTTTCATGAACACTCATACAGTTTTGCACCTGCGTGCAAAACAAAAGCTTCTTTCGCTCCAAAACGCTAAACATCATAGTTTGAGCAAATGTTACCGACTCTTTTTTATGCTGTGCGCTTCTATTTCAACTTTATTACGGCCTCTATCAACCTCGCCGGTTATCTCAAGTGTGTCATTTTGATCCGCTGAAAGTCCTCTCCATAGATGGTCATCAATTTCTATGATAATGCTCCCAGACGAATCGGAAAATAAATATTTCTCGCCGCCTAATTTCTTGTCAATAGTTCCTTTTAAAACTACTTGTGCATCATCTTTTAGTTTTTTCGCTTGTTCAACTGTGGTAATCTCCGTATCTGACCCCGGACCTTTATATCCGTCTTGCGCACTGACTGCTACAGCGGTCAGCGTAAAAAAAGTAACAAAAGCCAAAAATAATTTCCCGTGCATGGCGTATCTCCTTAACTTAACAACAATGTGTATGTAAACTTGAATTTCTAAACAGTGTTGTTAATTAAAATACTCAGTTAAGAATATTTTGTCAACTACCTATAAAGGCAGGCAACAATTCTCATTTTAAAAAACAACACCTTAAAGCAACAAAATATAGACGAAATATGCATGAAATATCATACAATACCTTAAGTAAAATCAATTATATCGTTATTTTCGGGTTTTCTTCATGTAAAAAATTTCTAAAATGAGAATTGCTGCCGCCGTGCCCACGGGTTAAGACGTATGTTTCTAAAACCGACAGGGGCGCGGCATACCGCCCGCCGCTGTTATAAAGACGGCGGACGAATCCTATTACAGGGCGGGCGTTTTACGACTTATGCCGTTCCTTGTAAATATCCGTTATGAGCGGGATCGGGTCCGTGTCAACATCACCGATATGATTGCCCGGCAGATACTTATTTGTTTCTTTTACAATGATATCGCTTAGAAGCAATACCGCGATGATGTTGGGGATGATCATCAAGCCGTTCAGGGTGTCGGCAATCTCCCATACAAGCCCCAGCGGAACCGCAGCTCCTACAAACACTACGATAGTGTATAGCACCCGGTAGGGGACGTTTATCTTTGACCCAAAAAGGTATTCCGCGCCTCTTTCGCCATAGTATGACCAACCAAGAATTGTGGAAAAAGCGAATGTCATCAGGCCGAAGGTGAGAACTATCGGGCCTATCCCATGTATTTGGGAAAACGCTTCGCTGGTAAGAGCGCCTCCGTTCGAGAAGCCGCTGCTGCCGTTGGGCGCCACTTCATAACTCACGATTACAAGACCTGTCATGAGGCAAACCACTACAGTATCCCAGAAGGTGCCGGTCATGGAGACTAGGGCCTGCCTTACAGAGTTCTCTGTTTTCGCCGCGGAGGCGACGATCGGGGCGGATCCCATGCCGGACTCGTTAGAAAAAAGGCCGCGGGCTATACCGTAACGGGCTGCCGCCATCAGGCCGTAACCTAGCAGTCCGCCGCCCATCGCTTTGGGGACAAAGGCGGCTTCGCATATCACTTTAATCGCCGGGCCGACATATTGGATGTTGATGCCTAGGCAGATGATACAGCCCACTGTGTAGACAAAAGCCATGATCGGAACCAAGGCTTCGCAAACTCTGGCAATACTTTTGAGTCCGCCGATGAGTACAAGTCCGGTGAACACCATCATAACTAGGCCGGAAACCCATGTTGGGATGTTAAAGTGCCGCTGAACAAGATCCGCCACCGCGTTGGACTGCACCCCGTCGCCGATTCCGAAAGCCGCAAGAGCAGCAAAAAGAGCGAACAATATCCCAAGGATGCGTCCGGCCTTCTTGTTTTTGAGGCCTCGCTCCAGGGCAAACATGGCTCCTCCCAGCATGGCGCCGCTCTCGGTTTTTACGCGGTACTTCACCGCAATCAGCGATTCGGCGTATTTAGTGGCGATGCCGAACACTCCGGTGAGCCACATCCACAGCACAGCTCCGGGTCCGCCCACCGCGATGGCCGTTCCAACGCCGATAATGTTTCCGGTTCCGATTGTCGAGGCTAGGGCTGTGGTCAGCGCCCCAAACTGTGACACATCACCCTCGCCGCCGGTATCTTTTGTTACCGACAACTTGATACCCAGTCCCAGTTTCTTTTGGATGAAACCGGTTCTAAAAGTGAGGTACAAATGTGTCCCGAAAAGCAGTATCAAGAGCCATGGCCCCCAAACCCAACTATTAACGGTCGATACAAGTTTTACAAATGATTCCATAAAAGCAACTCCTTTGAAATAATTTTTTATCAGCCAATGACGTCCACGGCTGGGACGTACGGCAGATTATGCGCTTTGGCAACGCCTTCGTATGTTATGCTGCCTTTAAATGTGTTGAGACCTTCAAGCAGCCCTTTGTCTTTTTTCAGCGCCGCCGCGACACCGATGTCCGCGATAGAAAGTCCGTAGTTCAGCGTGGCGTTCGCAAGAGCGTTTGTTGAGGTGTTCGCCACCGCTCCGGGCATATTTCCCACGCAGTAATTCACCACGCCGTCCCGCACGAACACAGGGGCATCGTGGAATGTTACATGACTAGCCTCGCTGCAACCGCCCTGGTCAATGGCCACATCAACTATCACCGAGCCTTTCTTCATGGTGGGCAGGTAGGCGTTCTTGATGAGGTGCGGGGCGGATGAGCCGGGAATGAGTACCGCGCCGATTACCAGATCCGCCGTGGGCAGGATACCTTCAATGTTCTGCGGGGATGAGTACAGAGTGGTGATGGTGCCGCCGTAAATGTCCTCCAAATACTCCAGTTTGTCCAGATCAATGTCCAACACCGTTACATGGGCGCCGAATCCCGCGGCGATTTTAACAGCGTTGGCGCCCACTGTTCCGGCACCAAGGACCACCACCTCAGCATGAGGAACCCCGGGCACGCCGGAGAGCAGGACACCGCGGCCTCCGAATGGCTTTTCCAAGTACTTTGCTCCTTCCTGAATGGAAAGACGCCCCGCTATCTGGCTCATGGGTTTAAGGCACGGCAAACCGCCCTTACGGTCCCTAATGGTTTCAAAAGCTATGCCTATGCATTTGCTTTTTACCAGAGCGTCCGTCAGCGGGCGGTCCGGCGCTAGGTGTAGGTAGGTGTACAAGATCTGGCCTTCTCGAATGAGTTTATACTCCGCCTCCAGCGGTTCCTTAACCTTGATAATCATGTCGCTTTCAGCGAACACATCCTCTGCGCGATCAACAAGTTTTGCTCCCGCGGCTTTGTACAGATCGTCAGGGTAGGCCGATCCTTCCCCCGCGCCTTTCTGAACCATGACCTGATGTCCGTGTTTTACAAAGGCCTCCACGCCCTTAGGTGTCAAACCAACGCGGTACTCATGTTTCTTAATCTCAACAACTGTTCCAACTTTCATCTTGAAAAAGAACCTCCGAAAAATTATTTTATACGCCGATTAACGGTCAGACATGATAATCGGCTTCTAAAGCATAAATCGTTTTTCTAAACCACGCAAGTTTTTACGGCTTTTTACCAGTAATTCTCACATCAACCACGTACTCAGGAAAGCCATGTCCACTCTCGCACTCAAGGGTAAATCCCTCAAACACCGCATCCCCATCCGCACCTTCCACACCTCGAAAGAGGGCGGCAATCCGCCCAACGTGAAGCTCCGCTTCACGCCGCCTCCCGCGCCTGCTGTATTCAGCGGCGCGGCACATTCTCGTTTGTGCACAAACCCAAGGCAATCCAGCTTTTTCTTAATTTCGTGATCTACTTCAGAATGTTATTTACGATTTATTGGGATTAAGTTTCTTTAAGTGTGTCCACCACATAATTCTAAAATCCGGCAGTTTTTCAAAGATTGAAAGTAAACGCCGACACCCTATCTGCGTTATGCGGCAGCATTTTTCATATATGCGGCGCGCCACCGCCGGACGGGGGCGCGCCCCCGAATCACCCCCCCAAAAAAGCGTCCATTATTGAGGGGTCGTTGATTTTTAGACATTCCGTCCCGCGCTTTTTAACCGCGCCCGGTTAAAGAAAATCTGGAAATGGGTGCGTATACTCGCAGCGATAAGGCGGGTATAAAGCGAGATATGGACACGGTATTCG
>JAIRSB010000221.1 GCA_031255655.1 Spirochaetaceae bacterium
GGTCAGCTATACCGCGCAGTTTATCAAAACGGAGGATGGCACAGACTACAGCGTTACCATTCCTGCGCCGTCCAGCGGGTCTAATTTGGTGTTCACTCTGGAGTCGCAATCTCTATATCGTTTAGTGCAGAAGCCGAAAGATCTGGCGCGTATGGATGCAAACGAGAACTATATGCTCGCGGCTCCTTTAATAGACCTTACCACATTGGGAGATTGGATCGGGCCTAAGGACTACGCTGGACACTTCAACGGCAACGGAAACACGATAAAGTTACAGCTTTCCAAAGGTGACAGTGACACGGGTCTGTTCGACTCTATTGCCGACGGTGCGGTTATTGAAAACCTGAATGTGGAGGTTAGCACGAAAGGTGACGGAATCGATATAACTAACGATGTATTTTTCGGGGCTGTGGTAGGCGGTATAAGGGGGTATGGCGGTACATTCAATTTAAAAGGAATATCCGTAAGCGGCGAACTGAAATACAGAAGCATTACAACTGGAAAATACCTGCTTGCAGGCGGACTGATGGGCCAAGCATACAAGACAACGGGCACCAAGCTTATAGATTTGACAATAGAAAACTGCGAGTCCGATTTGACTATAAACGCCGACCTAAACGGTTCTGGAAGCTCCGTAGTCGCTGTAGGCGGTTTGATAGGAAAATTCGGCGATGATGCGGGTACGGTAACAATCAGAAACAGTAGAACGGGAGGCGAAATAAACGTGACTGTATACGGAACTCAGTATACAGCCCGTGTTGGCGGCATTATCGGCGCGGCCTCTAATGACACCGGCGGTAATGCTGCGTACACGGGGGATAACGGCGCTGCCAGAGGTAACTTGATTATTGAAAATTGCTACTCAACAACGGAAATCGTCGCCGACAAGAAAAACACCTCAGGCGCGTTAAGCGCCGCGGGAGGCATAGTGGGCTTTTTGAACATTGAGGGGGATAAGACGTTAATAGATAATAACATCGCCCTTAATCCTTCGCTCATTGCCAAAGGGAACAATACCAATGAAGACGGCATATTGTCCGGTCGTGTAATCGGCAAAACCAAGGTTGCCGGCCCGCTCGTCAAATACTTGGACAACTACGCGCTTGACACTGTTAAGGTGGGAACGAAAAATGGCGGCCAATCTGAGATCGTATGGCGTACGGGTGATGAGATCGAGAACTTAGATAGTAGTAGGGATGGCGCTACCATAACGGAAGCTGATTTGTCCAGTCAGTCTTTTTGGACAGAGAAGGGTTTCGATACTAAAAACTGGGATTTTAACAACCGAATAGACGGCAAATATCCTCGTCTTAAAAAAGCTGCTAAGTAGTTTTTAGCGTATAAGCAGTTTTTAGCGTAAACGTTAATCAGCCCAACGCGCCTTGCGGCGCGTTGGGTTTTTTAATGGGCGCTGTATGTGAAATCCGCACGCGGTCCGGCAGCGCGGACGCGGATAATGCCCGGAATCTTTTCAAGCGAAGCTCGCATTTCCGCGGAGATTTCCTGTTCAGTATCAATGATGTTGTATGCCAAAGAGCCTTTGTGATGGTTTATCAAATCAGTTATGTTTATGCGCCCGCTTGCCAGCAAAGTGGTAATCTGCCCGACCATATTCGGAATGTTGCGGTTCACAACAAGCAGGCGGAACGGCGAATGGCACGTTAATTGACAGCGCGGAAAATTAACGGAATTTTCTATAACTCCGAATTCAAGAAAAGCTCTCAATTGTTTTACCGCGCTCACCGCGCAGTTCACCTCCGCTTCGGGTGTTGACGCGCCAAGGTGTGGCATGCAGATGACTCCGTCATGTCTCAAAAGCTCCTCTGTGGGAAAGTCGGTAACATAAACGGAAAGCCGCCCGTTTTCCAGCGCGGAGATGATATCCGCTTCTTTTGCCAATCCTCCCCGCGAAAAGTTTAACAGCCGCGCCCCCTTTTTCATGACGGCTATTCTATCGGCATTGAACATGTCTTTGGTCTCGGCGCTGTACGGAACGTGAATGCTGATATAATCCGAAACCCGCAAAACTTCTTCGATGGTTTCGGCGCGGCGCACGGCGCGTGAAAGAGACCATGCCGCGTTCACCGAGATGTACGGGTCAAATCCGGTAACTTCCATGCCGAGTGCGGAGGCGTCGTTCGCTACCATAACGCCTATCGCGCCCAAGCCTATCACGCCGAGTGTTTTTCCGTACAGTTCCGGCCCGGCGAAACGCCGTTTTTCTTTTTCCACAAGGGCTGGAATATCAATATCGCCTCTGTCTTTCAACGAAAAAAGCCAATGTATGGATTCTGGAATTTTTCGCGAGGACATAAACAGCGCGGCAATTGTAAGTTCTTTTACCGCGTTCGCGTTTGCTCCCGGAGTGTTGAAAACAACAATTCCGCGCTCTTCGCAAAGGTCAACGGGGATGTTATTATAACCCGCTCCGGCGCGCGCGATGGCAATGACGCTTGAAGGGATCTCCGTTTTATGCAAATCCGCGCTTCGCAGCAGAATCGCGTCCGGATTTTTTACTTCCACCCCTGTCTCATATCTGTCCGCCGGAAACAGCGACAGTCCCTCTTCGGCAATTTTATTCAAAGTTTGAATTTGAAACATGTTATCTCCTGATTGAGTTTAGCGGAAAATCGGCTTTTTTGACCAGTTTTCCAGAAATCAAACCTAGTCCGCGGATTAAAAAATATGAGCCGCTCTGTGGGCTGCGGTGGGGGCTTTTATTCCCATGAATGTCTCTCCTTACGTGCCGTCTGCGGCTTTGAAAAAAAAGTTCCGGCTAGAATTTAGCCTGTAGTGCGGCGGCGACAAGCGGGGGGACGAGCGCGGAAAGGTCTCCGTGAAACGCCGCCAGTTCGCGCACGGAGGAGGAGCGCAGCACAAGGTATTCGGGGCGCGTGGTCATGAAAATTGTTTCAATGCCCGGTGAAAGAGCTTTATTCATCATCGAAAGTTCAGATTCGTATGAAAAATCCGTAACGTTACGCACGCCGCGCACCATTATTTTTATGCCTTGCCGTTTTAATAATTCAACAATCAACGTATCGCAAAGAGTTACGGAAACATTTTTCCATTCTTTTACCATTTCGGACATCATTTCCAAGCGTTCTTTGGCGGAAAATAGATACTGTTTTTGTTTGTTTTCCGCGATTACGACGACAAGTTCGTCAAAAATGGAACGGCTGCGCTCGATTATGTCGATGTGTCCGAATGTCGGCGGGTCAAAAGAACCCGGAAAAGCGGCGCGTATCAACTTGTTCCCTCTGTCGAATCGCCGCCGGAATTACCGCTGTCCCCGCTGGATGAATTCTGCGTGTCTTCCTCCGAAGTTGTACCGGAATCTTCCGAGCCGCTCCGCGCGGTGTCTATCGTCCGCCCTACTTCGTCTCTTACCGCTTTTGGCAGACGCTCGTCGTCTCTCAAAGCGTCCATCGCTTCCTGATTCTCAAAGCCGCCGCGCACCGCCTCCCGCAGTTCGGTGATGCCTTCCTCATTTTCCGGATCGCTTATCAGTATCAGGCGGGCGATAAGAAAGCGAACCTCCGATCGTTTCAGGGTTTCCGTATCGGAACTAAGTTCTTCCAGCGTTTTTCGCGCCGATTCCAGAGCGCGGGCGTAAAAACCGCCGTTTTCAAGCGCGATGGAAAATTCATACTGAACCTGCGCGTCGCTGTTTTTTGAAAGCCACAAGTCGTAGTTGTCGATGGCTTCCGGTTTTTCTTGCGCCTTTTGTACGCGGGCAAGCAGAAGCAGTGCGTCTTTGTCGTCGAGTATCGTGTAATCGTATTTTTGTAAAACTTCTTCCGCTTCCTTCGGTTCGTCCATAGCGTACAGAATCGTGGCATAGTTCAAGCCGCTGTCCGCCGCCTCCGGCTCCAGCGTCAAAACTTTGTCGTAAAGTTTGCGGGCGTCTGTCAGATTTCCAAGTTTTACCTGTGTATAGGCGGCGGCTTTCAGCGCCATGACGTTTTCGGGGTCTTTTCTCAGAATGGCGTTGAACTTGCCCAGAGCGTCCGTGTAACGCCCCGTGCCGTAGGCTATGCGCCCCAGGTTGTATTCTGACGCGCTCATGGTGCGTTTAAGGCTCAACGCGCGGTTCAGCCAGCGTTCGGCTTCGTCGTATTTGCCCATCTCAAAGTATGCCATGCCTATCGAATAGTATTCTTCCGCTGAGGCCGTCATGCTCGCGCAGGAAGCGCATAGGGGCAAAAAAGCCGCCAGTAACAGCGCCCTCAAAATGTATCCGGTTTTAGCCGCGTTCATTCTATCCGTCTGTCTCGCAATTTTCATACTGTTTTTGCTTGTGCAATTCTTTGTCAAAAACGATTTTCCCGTCATTCACGCCCGCGATAATCACTGAACCTTCAGAAAACTTGCCGGACAGCAGCAGCAACGACAGCGGCTCTTCAAGGTATTTTTGAACGCCGCGCCTCACGGGCCGGGCGCCGTACTTTGCGTCTTGGCACTCGCCAAGCAGGATTTTCCGCGCTTCCTGTGTAAGGCTGAACGAAACGCCGTGTTCAGAGGAAAGCCGCGCTCCAAGCTCGGCAAGCTGTATATCCAGAATGCCTCCGATTTGCTCCTCGCCCAGCGGTCTAAAAACAACGATGTCGTCAACGCGGTTCAAGAATTCGGGATTAAACATCCGCCTTGCCTCGCGGCGCGAAATCTCGTCTATGTCCTCGAAATTCGGCTCGGAACCGCTTGTTGTAAAGCCGAGCGAGCCGCGTGAGGCCGCGTCCGCTCCAGCGTTGCTTGTCATGATGATAACCGAGTTGCGGAAGTTTACCGTGTGTCCGAGGCTGTCTTTTAGTTCGCCTTCCTCAAGAACGGGCAGCAGCAGGTTGAAAATGTCGCGGTGCGCTTTCTCAATCTCGTCAAACAGGATGACGCTGTACGGATTGCGCCGGATTTTTTCGGTGAGCATTCCGCCGTCATCGTAGCCGACATATCCGGGCGGCGAGCCTATGAGCTTTGAAGCGTTGTGTTTTTCCATGAAATCAGACATATCTATGCGGAAAAGCGCGTCTTCCGACCCGAAAAGATACGCGGCAAGCCGGCGGGCAAGCAGTGTCTTGCCGACTCCGGTGGGGCCGAGGAACAGAAATGAGCCGGACGGGCGGTTCGGATTGGAAATACGCGCCTTTCCGCGCCGGACGGCTGCCGCAACACGCGAAACCGCCTCGTCTTGCCCGATTACTCCGGTTTTAAGTTCGTTTTCCATGTCCGAAAGCCGCGGTGAGGCGCTTCCGTCTATGCGCGATATGGGTACGCCGCACATCTCCGAGATTACTTCGCGGATTTCCGCCTCTCCAACTTCGTTGGAGCCTTTTACCACCGCCTTTTCCCAGTCAGCGCGGGCGGAATCCAAGGCGGCGCGGAGTTCTTTCGCTTTGTCCTGCAAATCCTGCGCTTGGTCAAAACTGGCGGAGGCCATCATCTCTTTTGTTTCCTCGTCAAGCGCGAATATGTGGTGTTCTATGCGGGAAATCTCGGAGGGGCGCGGTGCGGCACGCAGTTTTTTTAAGGCGCCCGCCTCGTCCAGCGCGTCTATCGCTTTGTCCGGCATGGCGCGTCCGCTTATGTAGCGGGCGGAAAGTTTCGCGGCGGCGTGGATTGCGTCTTCGGAATATACGACATTGTGGTATTCCTCGTAACGCGGAGCTAAACCGGACAATATCGATATTGTTGACGAGATATCCGGCTCTTCAACAAGTATCATTTGAAAACGGCGTTCTAACGCGCCGTCTTTTTCGATGTATTTGCGGTATTCGGCAAGGGTTGTGGCCCCTATGCACTGGAATTTTCCCCGCGACAGGGCGGGTTTCAGCATATTTCCGGCATCAAGCGTACCCGATGAGCTGCCGGCTCCGATAATCGTGTGGATTTCGTCAATGAACAGCACCACGCTTGGGTCTCGCTCGGCTTCTTTGATGATATTTTTCATGCGTTCTTCAAACTCGCCGCGGAATTTGGTTCCGGCGACTACGGCCCCCATATCGAGTGAGAGTATGCGTTTGCCTGCGAGGGAAACGGGGGCTTCGGGACCTGCAAGGTAGTAGGCCAGTCCTTCCACAATCGCGCTTTTTCCCGTTCCGGGATCTCCGGCCAGTATCGGGTTATTTTTTGTCCGCCTTGACAGGATACGGGCCATGCGCGAGATTTCTTTTTCCCGTCCTATCACCGGATCGAGCGCGTCTTCCAGAGCAAGCGCGGTTAGACTGCGCGTGAAGCGGTCCAGCGCGGGAGCGGCGGAGTTGGCGGGCGGTTTCGGAGGACGCCCTCCTCCTATGTAAGCCGGCAGCCCGCTTAGGATTAGGGGCGGGAAATAGTCGGCAGCGTCCCCGCTCTCTGCAGTGTCTGGGCAGCTGAAGTTGCTTTGTATGACCAGTCGCAGCACGTCGACGTTGGAATTCTGATCCGAAAACAAGGAGTGCACACAGGAGGCGGGCTCGCAGAACGCGGCAAGCAGGATATGTTCCGTGCCGATTCTGCTGCTGTTTAAGCGCCGGCTTTCCTCCGCCGCGTTCCGCAGCATCTGTTTGACACGTTTGGACGGGAAGGCAACTTCGTTTGTGAATGTGCCGTATTTTACGGGGTTCTTATCCTCGAATAAAACTACACTTTCCAGCGCTTTTCTGAATTGCGCCATGTCAATTTGAAGGAATTCCAAGGCTTTGAAGGCAGCGCTTTCTTTGTCGCGCAGTATGGCCAACAAGATATGTTCCGGCTCAAGCTGCGCCGAAAAATATCGTTTTGCCTCTTTTTGCCCGTCCAGCGCAAGAATTCTCTTCATGCGTAAACTTAATCCTCTGAACATGATTTTAGTATATAAATAAAGTCACGGACTGTGAAGGAGCGCCCGCGCGTCATCCTGCGGGACACCTCGCCAGCGTCCGTCATTGCGGGACATCCACCGCCCCTCATCATTGCGAGCAGACAGCCCTCGTCATTGCGAGGCGCGGCAGCGTCGAAGCAATC
>JAIRSB010000041.1 GCA_031255655.1 Spirochaetaceae bacterium
GGCGGCATAATAGAAACTGACAAGCCGCGCGGCGGCTGCTGGATAGATGCCCGGAATGTCGACGCCTCCGATTTGCGAAAGCTGGAGGAGGAGTACGGCATAGCTGGCGAACTGCTGACGGATATAATGGATATAGACGAGCAGTCGCGCATTGAGCAGGAAGATGATTACACAGTCATCATCGCCAGCATACCGGTTTGGGACAGCAGTAATGATATCGCCTGCTTCACCGTTCCGCTCGGCATAATACTATTCCCGGATAAAATAGTAACAATATGCCAGCGGTCCGGCGACGTGCTGGACGGTATAGTCTCCAACCGTGTAAAGGGCGTTTCACTGCGAAGCCAAAGCGCCTTCGTTCTTAGCATACTCAGCCGCGCCGCGTACACGTTTTTACGCGCGTTAAAAGAGCTAAACCGTAATTCGACGGAAATTGAGAACGCCCTGCAAAAATCAGTGCGTAACTACGAACTGATAAAGCTGCTTAAACTTCAAAAATCACTTGTTTACTTTACGACAAGCATAAAATCGAACGGGCTTCTGCTCGAAAAAATACAAAAGCAAACATTCCTTCGTCTCCAGGAGGAAGAAATTGATTTGCTGGAAGACGTAATCACAGAAAACATCCAAGCGATGGAGATGGCGAACATTTACTCCTCGATTTTGACGGGAACTATGGACGCTTTCGCCAGCGTCATTTCTAACAACCTCAACATCGTGATGAAACGTCTGGCCATCGTCAACATAGTTTTGATGATACCTACGCTGATTTACAGTTTTTACGGGATGAATGTGCACTTGCCTTTTCAAGATAACGTCTTCGCAGTAGCCGGAATACTCGTGTTCAGCCTTGCGGCCTCGCTCGTGGGAGTTATGCTGCTTAACATCGATGCAGCTTTCAGCCGCCGCGCCGGAATAAGAAAGTCAAAAAAAACCGACCAAGGCTAAATTACCGGCGTTTTGCGGTGCGCGTAAGCCGGACGCTAGGCATGCAGTGGCCTTTTTAATAGAATAAGAAAATGTTTCAGAAAAAAGCGGCGTCCCGCTCCGCTTATAAAGACGGCGCGAAAGACACTGGCTCTCAAGATAATGTAAAACTTCCTTCACTTTTTGGATTGCGTCCGGGCGTTTATTTAACCATCATATACTCATTCGTTATCGTTGTAATACTTTTTTTCCTGCTCGTGTTCCCCGGAATGGCGCGGCGTGGCAGCGTGGTTACCTTTACCTCAGAGCCTTCCGGTGCGGCGGTGCGCGTGGACGATGTGTTTTTTGACACGACGCCCTGCGACCTATTCGTCGAGGAAGGCCCACGCCGTTTCGACATCGTTATGCCGGGCTTTGATAATTTCAGCGTTGAAGTTGCGGCCGGCGCGGGAGGCTTCGCCTCCCTCTTTTTCCCCCGCCGTCTCTCGGTTCACGCGGAGTTGAAAGAGAGAGCGCCGCTTGCCGCTCTTACGCTTGGGGTCAATGACGCGGCGGCGTGGTCTTTCACTGGGGAAAGTGCGGCGGCCTACCAGACGCCACTGTCTCTTTCGGAGGGTGTTTACCGCAGTGCGCCGCGCGGCGGCGAAGCGGACGAGCTGCTGAAAGCCGCCGCCCGTTTCACATCGAGCCGCGCCTTCCTGAAAGACTTGCTGCGGGCAAAACTGCTCGCGGATAACGAGGGGCGCTCTCCTTCTCCGCTAAAGATGGTATCGTCCGTATCGAAAATCCTAGTCTTTATGTCGGAAAATCCGGCCTTTACCGTGTCGGTGGCAAATCTTTTGGAAGAAACCGCGAAGCCTTTGCTGGAATCGGCGTGGTATAAGAAAAATATCATAGATGAGGTGTTCCCGCCGCAGACCGATGGGTCGCTTCAGACGCAAGACCCGCCTTCCGCACGGTTTGGCGGTAATTTGTTAGTTGCGGGCGTTCAATTTGTGGAAGTTGAGGGCGGCATATTCAAAGCCGCCGCGGATTTCAGCTTTGAGGTTCCCGTGCCGCGTTACTATATTGCCGCGAACGAGGTTTCGGACAGCGAGTGGTCGGATTTTTTGCACGAAAACCCCGAATGGGGCACGGAAAACGCCGCGCAGCTTGCGGAAGGCGGGTTTGTTGACCAGCTATATCTTGTTAAAAACGATAGCAATCCTGTTCCGGCGGTTCAGGGCGTTTCGTGGTTTGCGGCTGAGGCTTACTGCCGCTGGCTGACTTCAAAGCTGGGCGCGGCGTTTTCGGGCTGGACGGCACGACTTCCCACTGAAATCGAGTGGGAGTATGCCGCGAAATCCGCCGCAAAGGGGCTGGACGGCGGGCGGCTTAAAAACATGGTACCTGAAAATGATGATACTAGAACAGCTTCGACGAGTGCAGGGCTTTGGGAATGGTGCGCCGACCCCTTCGTTCCGTTGTATTTTCTAAGAGCCGATAGTGCGAGTATAGAGACTGTTGGTTCGCCTAAGCGGAGTGTCCGCGGCGGCTGCTGGATAAATCCGGCGGGAACGGTAACACCCGAGACGCGGGGCGGTCTGCCACCGTATTCCTGCTCGCCTTTCGTGTCATTCCGGCCTGTTATAGCGCGGGAAATGGCTGTGCCATGACAGGCGTGAAAGTCATTGCCATAAACCGCAAGGCGCGTTTTGACTACGCGGTCGAGGAGTCTTGCGAGTGCGGCATAGAGCTTCGGGGGACGGAGGTTAAATCTGTACGAGACGGCAAAATATCGTTTCCAGACGCTTGGGCCGAAGTTCTGAACGGCGAGGTTTGGCTTAACTCGTTTTTGATTGCGGAAAATCCTTTTTCGTCCATATTTAATCATGAACCAGCCCGCAAAAAACGCCTGCTGCTTCACAAGCAAGAGATAAAGCGGCTAAAGCGCAAGGTTGACGAGAAGGGTTTTACGCTGGTGCCGCTGTCATTCTATTTTAAGAATGGCAAAGTCAAAGTTGAACTGGGACTTTGCAAAGGTAAAAAGCTCTACGACAAACGCGCCGGCATACGCGAGCGCGATGTGAACCGTGACATGGAGCGCGAATTTCGCAGGCGTGTGTAACGCTTCTGTCAACGAGGTAACGAGAGGCGATATGGACTGGCCCGTACCGCATAACGCTCGCCGTTCACTGTGTTCGGTATATTGGACTTGAGAGACAACTAACCGAGTTGTCGAACAAGTCCAATGTATGGCCTGTGTTTTTATATTCTATATACACGTTTTCTGAATATCTGGAATACTTGAACCGCTTAATTTTGGCAAGGTGTATTGATTGATGGTAACTATGATTATTAAGAGCGTTTTTAATCGGGAGTCCTGACAATTACAAAGAAAAACACGCATTAAAGATAAAAGAGAACATTTGTCGCTGAGGACATGGT
>JAIRSB010000225.1 GCA_031255655.1 Spirochaetaceae bacterium
CCAATATGAAACGCGCTTTAATTGACATAATTCCAACTTGTGAAGATGTGCCCGCCGCGATTTATCAGTATTTTGCTGTTGATATTCCTTAAGCTAAAACACTATATAACGATGAAAAAAATGATAAAGGACGGAGAAATTACACGAAGGAGTTCAAGGCCGAAGCGATAGCTCTTGCAGTAAAAAAGGAAAAAAACGTCAAGCCGGATAGCCTTGGATTTGGGCATCAATGAGAATATGTTACGCCGCTTGGTCGTATTGCATCCCTTCCCCGGACATGGACGTCCGAGAGACAAGGAACTTGCGTTCTTGCGGAAGGATGGCGAAGCTTTACGGACAGCTAATGAAATACTAAAAAAAAAGCGGCCGGACACTTTAGTCCGCCGCAATGATTTTAGGACATTACACATTATTAAGAAGAAATTTTGCGGATGTATAAGCGGTTGGGAGAAAACTAACTGAAAAAAATATGGATTTAGGCACTTGAAAAGCCAAAAGCAGCCGTACCGGGCAATCGTCCCCGCCGCCCGCCCCAAAGGGCGGGCGGCGGGATCCGCAAGCAGGCGCCCTAGCTAACGTGGATTTCGCCTAGCTGCTCGATGTCGATGTCATTGGTTATCTCGCGCACAGAAAGCACGACAAGTTCCGGCAGTTCGCGTTCGGTAGACTGTTTTACAAGGAAACGCGCCTGTTCCGAGCATAGTATCAGTGGCGGCGACCAGCCCTGCGCGCGCACCGAGGAAATCGCGGAGGACAGAGCCTTTATCCACGCGGCGTGCGTGGGCGGGTCCAGCGCACAAATCTTACCCGAAGCCGTCTGAACGGCGCTGTCCACAATCGTCTGCTCAAATTTATGCTCTATCGTAAGGACGCGGAGCTTGCGGTCGTCATCGGCATATTGCAGGCAGATTTGCCGCCCCAGCGCCTGCCGCGCCTTTTCGGTTAGGAATTGGATATCCTTCGAGATGGGCGCGAAGTCGGCAAGCGCTTCCAGTATCGTAACCATGTTGCGTATGGAAACCTGCTCGTACAGCAGCGCCTGTAGCACCTTCTGTATCTCACCCAGACTGAGGTTACGCTGTGCGTCTTCGACAACCGCCGGATAATCGCGCTTAATGTCGTCCAGAACACGCTGCGTGTCCTGCCGCCCTAAGATTTCCGCCGCGTGCGACTTAATTATCTCGGTAAGATGAGTGGCGATGATGGACGGCGGGTCAATCACGGTGTAACCGGCACGCTCGGCCTCATCGCGGTTGTCCTCGTTCACCCATATCGCCGGCAGCCCGAAGGCCGGGTCGACAGTGCGCTCTCCGGGAATGTTCTCACGCGCACCGCCTGGGTTTATGCACAGATAATGCCCCATACGAATCCTGCCGCGCCCGACCTCCGCTCCCTTAATTTTAAAACAATACTCCGCCGGATCAAGCGCCATGTTGTCGATTATCCTGATTTTGGGGATTACAAGTCCCAAATCAAGCGCGGATTCACGGCGCAGACGCTGGACGCGCTCCAAAAGCTCCGCACCCTTGTCCTTGTCAACAAGCGGCACAAGCCCGTAGCCCAACTCCAGCGAAAGCGGGTCAAGCGGGACGATGGGTGGTATCTCCCCTGTCTCCTCTCTCTTAGCCTTCGCGGCGGCTTCGGTGTCCGCGGCGGTGGGGAAGGGCTGTTTTTGGTCACGAAGCAGACGAAACGCGAAAAATCCGAGCAAAAAAGCCATCGGTACCAACACGTACCACGGAAAACCGGGGATAATCGCCAGTATCAGCAGTACCACCGCCCCTATGATGTAGATACGCGGCTGCCGCGTGAACTCGTTGGAGATGTCCTCGGCGAATGTGCCATTGGAAACGGAGCGCGTTACGATGATACCGGTTGCCGTGGAAATCAGTAGACTGGGGAACTGACTAAGCAGCCCGTCCCCGATGGAGAAAGCGATGTAGGTGCCGACAGCCTGACTTATAGGTTCACCGTGCATGGCTGCCCCGATTATTATGCCGGCTATTATGTTTACGGCGGTGATGAATATGCCTATCTTGACGTTACCTGAGATGAACTTGCTCGCACCGTCCATCGCGCCGTAGAAGCTGGACTCCTGCTCGATTTCGTCCTTACGCTGCTTCATCTCCTCTTCGGTAATCGCGCCGGAGTTGAACTCTGATTCGACGGCCATCTGCTTTGCCGGCATCTTATCCAGCGTGAAGCGGGCGGCCACTTCGGCTATGCGCGTAGAACCCTTCGTGATGACGACCACCTGCACGGCTATCAGCACGATGAATATGACAAAGCCTATGACAAGTCCTTCCGTTCCGCCGGACCCTACCACGAATGTCGAGAAAGCCCGCACCATCCTGCCGTCAAAGGCCGCCCCCTGCGACAAGATAAGCCGCGTAGAGGATACATTCAGCGCAAGCCCGAACACCGTTAATATCAGCAGCATGGTGGGAAACACGCTAAAATCGGTAGCTTTCTTTGTGTACAACACGATTAACAGCACCAATAAGCCCATAATCAGGTTGACTGCCATTAGACTGTCCAGAATAACTGTGGGAATGGGGATAATCAGCATCATCACGGCGGCGACAACACCTGCCGCGATAAAAACATCCCCCCTGGTCCCCATTGCCGCGCCAATCCCGCGCGGTGTGCTCAATGCGGCGTCTGCCATAATTCCTCCCAAATCATAAATCTATCTATGCCCCCCGGCATAGCCGGGGACCTCCGGCTATGCCGGAAAAATTGACTTACCCCTTACAGACCGGCAAGTTTGCGGTATTCATCCATCGTTTTGACACGCTTCAGTATTTCTGCTACAACAGCCCAATACTTGACAGGCACATAATCGCCGGCCTCGACCTCCGCGTACAGAGCGCGGGCAAGCGGTTTGTTTTCCACAACCGGTATCTGCAACTCGGCAGCAAGACGCCTTATCCGCAGAGCCAGCTCGTCTTCGCCCTTCACAAGCACACGCGGCCCCTCAAGACTGCGGTTGTACTGCAAGGCTACGGCAAAGTGCGTCGGGTTTGTTATCACAACATCGGCCTTTGGCAGTTCCTCACGGATTTTTACGGCAAGAAGCTCGCGCATTCTCTTGCGCAGCCGCTGCTTTATGCGCGGGTCACCCTCGTCCTGCTTACGCTCCTCCACGACTTCCTGCCGTGACATTTTGAGGGACTCGCGGAATTGGGCGCGCTGGAACATATAATCGGGTATTGACAGCACAAGTAGCAGCAGCGCGGTGAAAATCAACATTCGCGCCGCCAGCCCCGCGATGACCGTTATGGAGGTGTACAGTTCGGCGGTCTGCAAGTTGGCTAGTTTCTCTATGCCGGAGCGTATCAGAAGGAAGGCCACGCCGCCTATGATGGCCATTTTAGCTATCGACTTAAAAAAGTTGAATAGACTGTTCATCGAAAAGAGCGTTTTTTTGAAGTATGCGCCAAAATTCGGGATTATACGCTCAAATTTGAAGCCGAGCGGCTTTGTCGTGAACATAAAGCCCACCTGAATTATGTTGGAAAACAGCGCTGCGGCAAGTGCAACGCCCAGCAGTGGCAAGACCAGCCGCGCAAAGTACGATAAAAACACCCCGAAGACTATCCTGTCTTTAGAAGGGTCGAGTTCCACCGACCGCAGGAAGAAAAACCTTATCATCTCAATACAGCCGCGCAACAGGAAGGGGGCTAAAAACAGTATGGCCAGCGCGGGCAGCAAAAGGCCGATGGCCGCGACTAGGTCTTGGCTCTTTGCAACGCGGCCTTCTTCTTCCCTCGCCCTTCGCAGCTTGGTTTCTGTCGGCTCTTCGGTACGCCCTTCGTCCTCCGCCGCGAACCACTGTAGGTCGATGAAGCGCGGGTCTATAGCGTTTACAGGATAAATTAGGCGGTGTTCATCATCGTTTATCGACGCAAAGTCTTGTTCATTCATAGATTCCGCCTCCTGTGTTTATGTATAAGTCTTGCAGGGCGCGAAAGCCGCCTTCCAGAACTCGCCCCAGCGCTTCTACCATGAATGGCATGGTTGCCATTATCAGGATGAAGGCTACGCTTATAGAGATGGGGAAGCCTTCCGAAAGAATGTTTATCTGCGGGGCGGCTTTCGATATTAGTCCTGTGGCAATTGACGTTAAAAGCAAAGTGCCCAGTATCGGGAGGCTAATTACCATTGCGTTGATGAACAGGCGGCTTAAGCCCCCCAAAAGCATGGAAAGGACGTTTTCGCGCCCCTGCGTCAGCTCTATTATGTTCAGCGACTTTACTGAGGCGGCAAGCCCGCCTAAGAACATGGTTTGCATACCGCCTGTTAAAAGGAAGGTTAGCATGGCTGTCATGTTCAGGAATTGCCCTAGCAGAGGGTTTTCTATTTGCGCCAGCGGGTCGAAGGTTTCGGACGCGCCGAAGCCCATCTGTAGCGAGAAAAACTGCCCCGCGCTGGAGGCGGCAGCGAATACGATGGTCATGAAAAAGCCGATTATTATGCCGATGACCGCTTCCCCCACGAGCAACAGCGCGTATTCCATGCTGAAAAGCCCCGCCGTCATACCGGGCAGTGATGCCATACCGCCCACCGAAATGGCGGACGGGTGCACGGCGAATGCCGCGAACAGAGCCAGCGATATTTTGGCAGCCTGCGGGATGGAATCGGAGGATAACAGCGGCGCGGTTTCTATCATCGCTATGGCACGCGCGAATAAAAGCAGAAACACCGGCGCGTTTTGTAACAGTTCGTCCAGCATGAAAGCGACTCCCTATCTAAGAAATCGGGCGCGGCGCATGTTTGTTTAATAAACAATAATGAATTGAAAGAAAGCGGCTGTTTACGCTAGGCATTTGTCCAGCATTTAGCCTGCTTACTGTTTTTCCCATATCCCCACCCTTTTTCATGATAGCGCGGCGGCGTATCTTTTGTAAACACCCCAACGCGCCAGCTTTAGCCGGCGCGCCGCCGGCAGGCGCATTGTATTCAGACCTTGGGACGTGTTGGGTAATAGTTCTATATTGAACTTATTCTACAAGTAACAGGATTGTCGAACAAATCCAACGTCATGTTGTTGAGTATACCTCATTGACACAAGAAATATAAGGATACTCCTGTGTATCTGTGGGGGGGGGGGGGGTAATTTCATTTATTCTTTCATTAAGTCTTTTTCGCAATATACTACTGGATATTTCTTCGGTATACGGAAGAATTACCACCTCGGCGTTAACCGCTCTGAGCAATATATCAAGTTCCGCATATTGCCGTGAGCCGCGAGAATCTGACCCTATAAACAATTTGTCATAATGATATTTTTGCCATAGCGAAAAACAGCTGTCAGAAATATCTTTTATTATGACATCATCAACATAACGGCAGGCTTTTAACATCTCTTTTCTGTCTTTTGCCGGAATAATAGGATATTTGTGCTTATATGAATACATAAATTCATCACTATTTAATCCTACGACTAATTTATCACATTGTTCCCGCGCTCTGCGTATAAGATTTAAATGACCTATATGAAACATATCAAAACAACCGCAAGCAAAACCCGTTATCATTCTCTTACTCCCGTCACCAATTCGTAAATAACATTGCTGTCCATAGACAAAAACTCGTCCAGCTTTTCGTAGTTCCTCCAGTTATCTCTCAGCTCATCGGATATTGAGCCGTGCCAGCCGGACATATCATGCGGATACAACATGAAATCACCATATTGACTTTCCAGTGTGTTATCAGAATTATTTGGAACAGAAAGTTCCCTTCCTTCAAAAAGCATAACTGAAAGCGGAAATATCCATTCGCACCGAAAAATATTCTTGTCGCCGGGTATCTTGAAAATATCCCCATCCTCCGCCGGATTTTTACCTTCCATAATTATTTCGCGCATAATTTTAATTTCAGGCGGCGTGCCGTGATAAGGCGGTTTTAACAGTGGAAATAGTTGGGAAAGATTTAATTTAATATTTTTATTGATAAGATCTTCCAATTCAGTTCCCTCAATAGCGCTGGTTTTTTTATAGTATTGATGAAAAGGGAATATATCCACAGCATCCAAAACAAAATCATTTTCTATATATTTCATTTTTAAAAATCCGCCGCACCAATAATACTGTATTTTTCCGTTTTGAGGCATATCACTGATTATCTTTATGAATCGGTCAAAATCTTCCCGCATCATGCCAACATCTATATCATCATCCCAAGGGACAAACCCGTTATACCTGACCGCTCCAAGAAGAGTTCCGCCATGAAGCCAATACCGCAGTCCGTTTTTTTTACAAAACTTGTCAAACGCGAATAATACATTTGTCTTTGCCTGTTGTATTTTACGCAATGTCCCATGCGCCGGTGGACATTGCGTAATAGGATTACAAACAGACAGTACATTCAAAATAGATGTTTGACATGTATCAAGTTTATTTAAAATTAGATGATATCTTGATAAAACAGGCCTGAATGTTTTTTTTAAAATAGTTTTAACAATACTTTTCAATATAAATCTCCGAAATATTTTTTGTACTACGATATATTTTTTAAAACATTTTGCATTCATTGAAAAAATGAACTACAAATGATTTTTACATACATCACATTTTTTGCCACCTTGCCGTACACTCAACAAGAGGATGCTGATACTTTACCACACTGAATATTGTTACGTCAACAGGCAACGACGCTTACTTGGAACCTTCCCTCATTTAGCACGAATATAAGACTACCGCCGCGCCGCTCCCTTTGACCGTGTTGAACGCGCCGGTTGAAAATGCGAGGGAAACAGGGTAATCTGCCGGATATAATGGAAGCTGGAAAACAGAGCGTGCTATCGCGGCTAATAGCCAAACGCACGGCGGCGGACGGAATTAAGCGGCTTGATTTTGAGTGGCGGGGGACGCCGCCGCGAGCCGGACAATTTTTTCTTGTCAGGCCGGAACGCGCTTCGGTTTTCTTAGGGCGGCCATTGAGCGTTGCCGGATATGGCGGGGACACGCTTTATTTCATC
>JAIRSB010000032.1 GCA_031255655.1 Spirochaetaceae bacterium
ATGTCAAGATAAATACCGCCGTGCAGGTACACCGCGTACAGGCGTATATAGTCAGCGGCGCAGGCGTAAAGTTTTACCTCAAAAGCCTGCTTGACCCAAAGCACACTGTTTACATCAAACCGCGCCGTGTCCCACAACATGAACTCATAATCCGGCAGTTTCGCTTTCCATGTCGACATGCAGCGTTCATAATCAGCCGGTATGGGATCGTTCGACAACCAGCAATAATGTATTGTCTTTGGTATCATAATTTATTCCAAAACGAATAAGCGCGATAAATAATCGTGGACACGATCAGTCCATAAACGCGCCGCGCACGGCGCGTTTATGGACAGGATGACGAGTTTTCAGCGTCTTAAACTAGGAGTTAAGGCGTTTTTCTATCGCGTCCAACTCGGTTTCCAGTTCAGCTGGCAGGCGGTCGCCAAATTTCGGGTAGTGATTTTTGCGTACATCATCGATTTCTTTCTTCCAGCCGTCAATATCCACGCGCAAAAGCTCCGCCATGTCCGTCTCGCTTACTCCGGCGGGGCGTTCAATCGCGTCCGGCGCGGGCAATGTACCGATGGGCGTTTCGACAGACTTGCCCTTGCCATCGCAGCGATCAAAAATCCACGCAAGTACACGGGAATTTTCGCCGTAACCCGGCCAAATGAATTTATCCTGTTCATTTTTGCGGAACCAGTTCACAAAAAAGATTTTAGGCAGCTTATCCGCCCAGCCTTTTTCTTCCGCGGTTTTGCCTATCTTTATCCAGTGTTTGAAATAGTCGCCCATGTTGTAGCCACAGAACGGCAACATAGCGAACGGGTCGCGGCGTACCTGACCCACTTGGTCAGAAATAACAGCCGCCGTTACCTCCGAGCCGACGATAGAACCCATGAATACGCCGTGTATCCAACTTTTTGACTGATTTACCAGCGGTATCGTTTTGGGGCGGCGTCCGCCGAACAGAAAAGCGCTTATCGGCACGCCGACGGGGTCTTCCCATTCTTTGGCTATGCAGGGGCATTGCTTGGCCGGAGCGGTGAAACGGGCGTTCGGATGCGCAATTTCCTCTCCTTTTGGACTTTTATCCGTTTTTGGAGCGGGGCGTTTAACGCCTTTCCAGTCGATAATCTCGCTGCCGGGCGCGCCGTGTCCTATCTGTTCCCACCAAATATCGCCGTCTTCCGTAAGTCCGCAATTAGTGAATATTGTGTTTTTCTTTATGGTCTCCATCGCGTTCCGGTTAGATTCGTCATTCGTACCGGGCGCCACGCCGAAAAAACCGGCTTCGGGATTGATGGCGTACAATCTGCCGTCCTTGCCGAATTTCATCCACGCTATATCATCACCGATGGTCTCTACTTTCCAGCCCGGCAGGGTCGGGATTAACATGGCAAGGTTGGTCTTTCCGCAGGCAGACGGGAACGCACCCGCTATGTACTTTACCTCGCCTTGTGGATTCGTGATTTTCAGAATGAGCATGTGTTCCGCGAGCCAGCCTTCGTCACGCGCAAGCACGGAAGCTATACGCAGGGCCAGACATTTTTTCCCAAGCAGGGCATTGCCGCCATAGCCTGAGCCGTAAGACCATATTTCGCGCGTTTCTGGAAAATGGGAAATATATTTGTCCGCCATAGGCGCGCACGGCCATTTTCCGTCATCAGTTTCGCCGTCGGCAAGCGGTTTTCCAACGGAGTGGAAGCACGGCACAAAAAAGCCGTCGGAGCCGAGCATATCCAACACTTTGGAGCCGACACGGGCCATGATGTGCATATTTGCGACAACATACGGGCTGTCCGTGATTTCAACGCCGATTTTGGCAATATCTGAACCGACTGGCCCCATCGAAAAGGGTATGACATACATCGTGCGCCCTTTCATTGCGCCTTTGTACAGTGCGGTCATTTTCTGCTTGAGTTCCGCGGGGTCTATCCAGTTATTTGTCGGCCCCGCGTCGTCTTTATTTTTACTTGCGATATAAGTGCGGTCTTCTACACGCGCCACATCCGACGGGTCCGAGCGGAACAGTACGCTGCCGGGGCGCTTGTTTTTATCGAGAACTGTAGCGAGTCCGGAATCGACTGTGATTTTAATCATTTTGTCGTACTCGGCGGGGCTGCCGTCGCAGATTTCCACCGCGTCCGGCGTCATAAGAATCCGCGCTTCCTCTATCCACTTTTTTAACTCGGCATGTTTTAATTCATCAACTTTCATGCTAACTCCTTGCGATTGACTCCTATAGCGGCTTGAACCGCCGTTTATATTATAAACTTGTTAAAGTCTAGAAAAAAACTTGCGGCTAAGCAAGCCCAACGCGCCGTAGGCGCGTTGGGCTTGTTTAGGGAGTTTGCGCTCACGCAAACTCCAGCTACCTATCACTGGACTTTCATCCGAAAGGTAGACACAAAAATAAGAGTGGAATAAAAAAAGATTAAGCGGAAAAAAAGGAAAAGCCGATAAGCCGGATAGCCATGGATTTGGGCATAGATG
This sequence comes from Spirochaetaceae bacterium, assembly GCA_031255655.1. Taxonomy (GTDB): domain Bacteria; phylum Spirochaetota; class Spirochaetia; order Treponematales; family Breznakiellaceae; genus JAIRMY01. The sequence goes on from JAIRSB010000032.1 coordinate 2,479, forward strand.
AGAATATGCTGCGACGCTGGGTACAGCAGGTGCGGGAGGCATCGTGAAGTGGAGCTTCACGTTGGGCGGATTGCCTCACTTCCCCGGACACGGACGTCCGAGAGACAAGGAACTTGCCTTCTTGCGGAAGAAAAACAAGGCGTTACAGGAGGCTAATATACTAAAAAAAGCGGCCGGACTTTAGTCCACGTCATCTTCGCCCAGCAATTCTCATTTTAGAAAAATAATACCTTAAAACAACAAAATATAGACGAAATATGTATGAAATAGTAGACAATATTTAAGATAAAATTGGTCATATAGCTATTTTCAGGCTTTT
>JAIRSB010000056.1 GCA_031255655.1 Spirochaetaceae bacterium
TTCACCGAGCTAATATCCGCTGAGGCTTTAATCCGCGGCGGGAACAAATGTTCCGCCTCCCTGCTGCGCCGCGCCGCGAATGAGAATGTTTGGGCGGTGCAGCTTTTTGGTGAATCGGCGCGGTCTATGGCTCAGGCTGCCGCGGCGCTCGCGCCGTATAAACCTGATATGATCGACATAAACGCCGGATGTCCTGTGCCTAAGGTTACGCGGTGCGGCGCGGGTTCGGCTTTGATGCGGGAACCGGAGAAGCTGGGAGCTATAGTGGAAGCGGTAGCGCAAGCCTCGCGGGAGTATCTGGGCGGAATTCCGGTGAGTGTGAAGCTGCGAAGCGGATGGGATGAGGTTTCGATAAACTTCGGGGAGTGCGCCCGCACCGCTGTGCGCGCGGGCGCTGCGCTGGTGAGCCTGCATCCGCGAACGCGGACGCAGGGTTATTCCGGCAAAAGCCGCTGGCGTTACATAGCCGAGTTGTCGGCGGAATTGCCCGTGCCGGTGGCGGGCTCCGGGGATTTGTACAGCGCCGGGGACGCAGAGCGTATGCTGCGTGAGACTGGCTGCGCCGCCGTGATGTTTGCCCGCGGAGCTTTCGGCAATCCTTTCATATTCAGCGAGACAAAAAGTTTGCTGACAGGCGGCAAGCCGGAACCTGCCGGTGCCGGTCAGCGGATAAACGCGGCGTTCCGGCAGCTCGAACTGCTTGCCGGCGTCATGGGTGAAAAAAGCGCCTGCCTTGAGATGCGAAAAATTTTCTGCGCTTATACGAAGGGACTGCCCGGCGCGGCTCCGCTGCGCGCTCGTCTTATCCAAGCCAAAACAATCAGCGATTACGCCGTGATATGCGAGGTTTACACGGGGAGTTTCGGCGCGGATTAGTACGCGCCGGACGCGCCGCGGCGCGATTTACAAACGCGCTTGCATTTCTTATTATAATAAAAGCCCTAAAACTGAAATTACAGGGCTAAAATTCAATCATGTTATTCTAAGGAGAATGGTTATGAAAAAAACGAGTTTATTTTTCGCGCTGTTATGCGCCGCCGCCGTGCTTTCTTTTGCGTCAGGAAAGAAAGAAGCGGATGAACTGACGATTTACGGACTAAAAGGGCCGTCCGGCGTCGGCATGATAAGGCTGTTTGAGACGCCGCCCAGCATACGTGGCAAACAGGTGAGCATGGAGGCGCTTGCGTCTAGTGATTTGATGGCGGCGCGTTTCATATCAGGCGAGGCTAAAGTAGGCGTTTTGCCGCCGAATGTCGCAGCGAAAATCGCCGCGAGCGGGAAGTCCATCCAGGCAGCCGCCGTAACGGGGCTGGGTATGCTTAGTTTGATTTCGGGTGATCCGTCAGTTAAAACTATAGACGACATCAGCGGGAAATCGGTCGCGGTGGCGGGGCAGGGAGCGGTGCCGGACTACGTGTTCAGGAAAATACTTACCGAACATCAGATAGACCCCGATACCGGCGTAAAACTTGATTATTCGCTTGCCACGCCGGAGATAGTCCAGTCTCTCATCGCCGGACGGATAGAGCTTGCTGTCATTCCAGAGCCGTTCGCGACTATGGCGCTACAGGGTAACGAGAATTTAGAGCGAGTGGGGGACATTCAGGCCGAATGGGAGAAATACGCGGGTCAGGGAAATTATCCTATAACCGTGCTCGTTCTTGACGCGCAGTTCGCGAAAGATAACCCCGACGCGGTGAAAACGATTTTGGCGGCGGTCAAGGATTCTATCGAATGGGTAACGGAAAACCCGTCCGAAGCCGGAGATTTAGTGGAGAAACACGGTCTTGGCATCAAAGCGGCTGTGGCGGCAGCGGCAATTCCGTATAGTAACTATACCTTCATCGAGGCTGAGGCGGCGCGTCCGGCTTTGACCGCTTTGTATGAAACGCTTTTGGAGTTCGCACCCGATTCAATAGGCGGAAAGCTGCCTGCGGACAGTTTTTATTATTGACAAACGGCGCGAAGCTTTGGCGCGCGGAATTAAAAACAGGCCGGTCTTAAGTTTTTTAGGTGGGTTTGCCTGTTTTTTCATCGTTTGGCAGATAGGGGCGTGGCTTACGGGGAGTGAAATCATTCTGCCGGGGCCGCTCCCTGTCGTAAAAAAACTGTTAGAGATTGTTAAAACCGAGCGTTTCCAGCGCGCTCTCGCCGCTTCTTCGGCGCGCTTGTTGCTTGGAATATTGATTGCTGCGCCGCTAGGCGTGTTGGCGGGGCTGGCAGCTGCGCTTAATAGGCGGATGGCAGCGTTTTTACAGCCTTTCTTTTCGGTCATAGCCGCTACGCCTGTTATGTCTGTCATTTTAATCGCTTTTTTGGCTTTTGGTTCAGAAAAAACTCCCATTTTTACTGTTTTTTTGATGGTGTTTCCGGTAATGGCGGCAAATACTACTGCCGGTGTTAAAGCCATACCTTCCGATTTAGTCGAGCTTTTTAAGGTTTACAATCTGGACGGCATGGAAAAACTCCGCTTTCTGTACATACCAGCCGTGATGCCGTTCCTTACTGCCGGGCTTCAAAGCGCGTTGTCGCTTGGCTGGAAGGCGGCTGTTGCTGCCGAAGTTCTCGTTCAGCCTCTTTCCGCCCTGGGCACGGGTATGCAGATGGCAAAAGCGCAGCTTGAAACGCCGGAACTTTTCGCGTGGACTGCCGCAACAGTAACCGCCGCCGCCCTGTCCGGACTCCTCTTTGACGGGATCAATCTCTCTATTTCCAGAAAAAAACGCCGGTGTTGAGCATGACAGTTGTATATGGATTTTAAGGACGCGGCTCATTCTGTAGTCAATTTTCACCGCTTTTGAATGATGGTTATTTTTATAAACTCACAACACACACAAATCAACCGGTTTCGTCCGGCCTGATATTCCATTCCTTGCAGATACTCAAACTCCGTTTTCATACATGAGATGGATTACCAAAGCCCGTTTTATTGGAAACTTCAGTTTCTAAACAACAACCGCTAAAAAATGATTTGTTCGACAACCAACCGGGTTGTCGAACAAGTCCATTGCCGTGCGGTAGAGCGAAAATCCCGCAGCGGACTTTTCATTATGGGTTTTTAATTGTAGATTTAAGTATGGCACTAAAATATATAATGCTTCTAACCCTAAGCCTTAGCGCGCTGACACTCTCGGCAAAACCTCTGCCCGAATGGGCTGAACCGCTGCGAGACACCGTTTACAGCGGAACAGACAACAGCGCGGACATAGAAAAACTAGGCGAAGAAACTGAGGACCGCGCCAAAATGGAACTCGGCGGGGCGGAACTCTTTAACATGCTTTCCTATTGCAAATTTTTAATCGCAAAATCATATATGAACGAAAAAAACGATGATGAAGCCATGAAGAATTTCCAGTCAGGACTCGATTACGCAGACATGTCCGTAAAAATAGAACCGACAGCCGAAGGTTACCGCATGATGGCCGAGAACATAAGCCAGCTCTGCACACTAAATTCGACCGCGTGGGTCATAGCGAATGGACTCAAAGTGGAATCTTACGCGAAGAAAGGCCTGAAATACGATAAAAAGAACGCCGCCTGCGCCTATCTAATCGCCGCCCGCTGGATTTACGCCCCCGCCCCTTTCGACAACATAAAAAAGGGAATAACGCAAATGGAACAAATACTTTCCAACTCGTATGAACGGCGCAAAGACGATTTGTTTAACGTATACTATTCCATCGCCTACGCTTATAACCGCGTTAAACAGCCGGATAAAGCGAAAGTATGGCTGGAAAAAGCATTATCCGTGTATCCCGATAACAAAAACGCGCTGGAACTTAAAGACGGCAAAGCGCGTGTAGTAGAAACAATTTCCTCCGCGTCGCTATAAGGAATATAAAATGACATTAATTATGAATATATATTTTATAGCCATGCTGGTGGTATCGATATATTTTTTTTTGATGGCCTCTTTCAATATTATAGAAATGAGAGCGCGTACCGTAAAACCGCGTCTTACGGAAGGTGTAATGGTTTCCGTACTCATTCCTGCCCGCAATGAAGAGTTAAACATAGAGCGTTGCGTTAATTCGCTGCTTAACCAAACATATCAAAATTATGAAATTCTTGTGTTGGACGATAATTCAAGCGACGGCACATGGCAAATTTTAGAAAAACTAAAAAAAGAAAACGAGCGTGTCAGAATATTTAAAGGAAAGTCGCTGCCGCCGGATTGGTACGGAAAGCCGTTCGCGCTCCAACAATTGTATGAACACGCACAAGGCGGAACGCTGCTTTTTACAGATGCGGATACAGTACACTCCCCCACAAGCATATCTTGGGCCGTAACAAACATGGAAAAAACAAAAGCGGATTTTTTATCAGGTTATGTAGGACAAGAACTATTAACTCTGGGCGAAATCACAACGGTTCCAGTGATGTTTTTTATGACCGGATTTGTAATACCGATGTTTTTGAACCGATTTGTTAAACTAGGTTATTTTTCGGCGGCTGTGGGACAGTACATCGTTATGAAAACCCAAGTATTCAAGGACATTGAAGGCTATGCGAACATCAGAAAAAAAACAACGGAAGATGTTTACCTGTCGCGCTATGTAAAAAATCTGGGATATAAGACCGAATTTCTTGATATGAGCAATCAGGTAAAATGCAGAATGTACGAAGGATACCACGCGGGTATACAAGGTATCGGAAAAAATATTTTCGATTTTTTAGGCAAAAAAACAGCCTTGTTGCTGCTTATTGCTTTCGCGATA
>JAIRSB010000070.1 GCA_031255655.1 Spirochaetaceae bacterium
CGTTAAAGACTGCCCGCAGGGAATTGCCATCCCGGACATTTTCAACGCGCTGAATCAATACATCGTGTTTGACAACCTCGAATCTCCAAAAAGCTTTTACGGTTTTATTACGCGAAACGGCAACGCCGCCGGAACCTGCGCCGAATGCGGCCGGTGCGAGTCCGTCTGTCCCCAGCGCATCGGCATCATGCGGGAATTGAAGCGGGCGGCGGCGGCCTTTGAGTAACGGCGACCGGGAGTTTGCCGCGCTTCACGCAAAAAATCCACAAGCGCGGCAGGCTGTTGGAAGTTAGACTTAAAAAAGGCGGCGGAGAGTCATTCTGACAAAGTAAAAAAAACGGGAACGCGCCGCCGCCGATTCCGCCTTTGCCCGATAAAACCCACACGCCGGTTCCCCCGCCCACAGGACGACCCGCCCTGACCATCGCCTACTCAAGGGCGCCGCGTTAATCCCTCCCCCCGTTAACAACTGAAGTTTCCGATTACTCTTGTTAATCAATATTTTATCCTTTGTTTATGCTTTGTTTATTTCTTTTTCCCAGAATGGCGTATCAATGTAGTTCAGGAGACAAAGCATGAAACAGTTTATTTTGGTTTTGGCATTAGACGTCGTTATGGCGTTCCCTGTCTTTGCCGAAGACGCGGCGGTTCTTCCCGCGGGAACACTGCGCGTAGACGTCGACGCCTCAACCGGGTTTGCCGGTAAGGCCTGGGACTCAGACGGCGCGAAGACAGACGCGCCGAACGCGACAATTATAGGCGCCGCTCTCGGCGCGGCCTACGGGTTCACCGGATGGTTTACCGCCGTCTTTGACTGGTCGCCCGGCGTTACCGACACCGACCTCACCGCCATAGATATAGGCAATGACGGAGACGGCGCGGCGGAAATTTACGAGGGCTTGAGCGATTTTTCATTAAAGGCGCGGTTTCAAATCATCGGCGTTAACGCGCCGTTACAAAGCGAACGCTTCAGGCTGAGGCTTGCGCCCGGCGTGATCATCCCCTTTCCGGGCATTGACGACAAAGACGCGTCCGGTAATCGCGCGTGGGGCGCGGGCGGTGAAATATCGTTTGATACGCCGGTCAACGGTAATTTTTTTGTAAACGCGCGGAGCGATTTTTATTGGTTTCCCTTTGACAATCAATCAAAAACGAATAAGGATTGGGAACTGACGCTGGAGGCCGGACCGCATTACCGCTTCGGCATCGGCGGAGCCTCTCTTTCTCTTTCACTGCCGGTTAACTGGAAAGCGGCTTCGGAAAACGGCGGCGGCGTTTCCTCACATCTGCTTACCCTCCGTCCCGCGGCGGCGCTGAAATTAACGCGCCCTTTCACGATTAATATCGAAATTGAATATACCCTTCCAATCTACGGTAAAAATAGTTATGCCGTTCACACCGTCACGATAAAGGCGCCGATGTACTTTAACTTTGCGAAAAACAAAAACGTGGAAGAATAGTATGGACAATGCTATTTCGACAAATTTTACTCTGATACAGGAGAATAACATGAAACACGTGATATGCGCGGTTTTCACAGTACTTGTAATTTTGAGCGGCTGTGTTACCCGGCAAATGGAAAATACGAGCGTAAAAAACACCGTGTACACGCTCGAATCGGTAAAAGACATTCCTACAGGCGTTGTTTTTTCATTCGGGGATTACTGCGCCTTTAACGCCGAAAGGAAATTAGAGGATTCTGATTTAGACAGAACCCTTGCCGAAAATGACGCAAGACTTGAACTTCATTTTTACAACGGGACGGCGGAGCTTAAGCTGGAATCCGGGAGAGACGATAAAAGCGGCGCCTTTTTGGAATATCAAACACGGTATGCGTCAAAGTTTTTCTTTACCGAAAACAGAAACTCCGTAGAACTCGTGCTGAGCCCGGATAATTTTGATGAAGAAACAAGGATATCCATTGAGGCAATGTCCGCAGCGGAACGGGACGCGATTTTGAAGAGCGTTTTTGAGAAATCAAAAGATACGCTCATTGAACCGGATGAAGAAGATAATGTCGTCAACTATTGGGTGAGGATAAGATGAATGCGGAAACACTAAAATACATCGGATTAGCAGCCGCGGCGATCTGGTTTCTTGTTGCCGGCAGGCTTTTTTGCGGCAGGGCCTGTCCTTTGGGGTTTATACAGGATATGCTCTTTAAAATACCTTTTGTGGTAAAGATTAAAACATTTCCCTTTGACCGGCAGCTTCGATTTTTGAAATACGCCCATGTAATCTACAATTTTGTACTGCCCGCCCTGTTCGTTTGGGGTCTTCTTAAAGCATTTAAAATTCACGAGGCTGGAACAATCGTATATAGTATCCTGGCGGTAATCGCAGTTGTTGTTCGCCGGCCAGTCTGCAAATATGTATGCGCGATTGGGGCGGCAGGATCGCTGTGTAATAAATTTTCGTGGTACAGTTACAAGACCATTGACCACAAGTGTGTAAAGTGCGGAGTTTGTACAAAAAAGTGTCCGATGAATATCGTTCCCTATTCTATGAAAAACTCCCCTGAATGTATACGATGCGGCGTATGTATAAAAGCATGTCCTAAAAATGCAATGGTTTCAGAATTACGCCGGCCATGAGACAGCTTTGCCATGACACAGTATTAAGATTGTTTTTAATTTTGATCTGAGGCTGTTCCAAATATTTTTCACTCGCCACCCCTATCGTCAGAACGATTCGCCAGCCACCGAACCCTATACAAACAGACCCTTTATGTTCTATAAGAATAGAGGTTGTTCCGAAACCGTGCGCTAAACGCGCTTAGTTTCGGAACAACCTCTATAGACAAGACTTTTCGATAAAAATAAGAGGAGGCGAATACGGCTGAAATA
>JAIRSB010000076.1 GCA_031255655.1 Spirochaetaceae bacterium
ATCGTTAACATTTGATTATGTCATTGAGAATTTGGCGGTCGGAGATTTGGTGTATTTTATATTAGATACCGAAGAAACAGATTTTTATTTAAATGACAATATTGTTGTATTGTATTCACTTATTGATAACCGTGTGCCCATGATAGCGGTTAATAATTATTATAATTCACTTCAATTTGCGAAGGGGGCATTGTAAATGAGGCGCGGGTCATACATGAGCGGGAAAGGGCAGTTGCTGATACTGATGGGGGTTCTTTTCTTTTTGGGTGTTATAGCGGGTTTGATTGGCTCTGTTACGCATGATTCTGCCGTAAAGGATTTGGCTTTATTTGAAACGGGTGAGCGTGTTGTGGGAAAGGTTATATCAGCGCAAAAAGTACATTATACGAATACGAGGACAGATGGTGCAAGCAATAGCCATTACTATGTTTCTCTTGTCGTGAGTTATGAAGCGGATAATGGTGAAAAATACAAAAAAACATTTCGGTCGGTTCCTTTGAAAGAAGAAGGCATAACGAAGGAATTTTTGGACAGTTACATAGGGCGTGACTGGACACTGATAATAGACGGAAAGGGTAAATGTATTGCAGGTGAAATCGAAGATATTTATTTTGAAGATAGAGCTTACGACACCTATGAAGAACATAAAAGAATAGCTAATGGGACAAATATAGCTAAATATATCGGAATCGCTGTGGCAACCGGCAGCGCAATAACGTTCGGGTTTCTTCTCTTTTTATTGCTGAAAGAGAAGAAAAAGGTATCGAAAGAAAGTCAAGAAAACTGAGGGCTAATACTATATACTTTAGGAAATTACAGATGCAAAAGAAACTGACAAAACGAAATAAAATCATTATTGCCGTTGCGATTAGCATTGTATTGCTCGCTACAGGCATTACTTGTGCTATAGTGTTTTGGCCGAAGTCGCCGAGGACTACGCAAGAATGGCTGGCAGAATTTGGTACGAACTTGGAACAAGCGAGAATGATGACGGATCAAGACGGTGACATTGTTCCGACTAATATAGATAGAGAGATTGAAATAAAAGAAAATGGAGTGGTTGTTGCGCTTTATAAGCAGAAGTTGCAGATGACTACGATAGACGGAAAGGTGGCTGCATATCTGGTGATTGAGGAAAGCTATCCAACGATAGGAACAACTCAGGACAATGTTCTTGCCGAGTACTATTTTGCAGACGGAATTATGCATATAAAAAGCATTTATGGAGAAACAACAAGGAAAACGCAAATTAAGAGTCTTTGAAGCTTTTGCGGGCATCAGGGCTCAAGTGACTGCAAAGCGTATAGAAAAGACCTTGATCAATGGCTTACAGTTTTAGCGTCGTTAGGCTATCACAATGAAAAATGTATGGTTTTAAATGCCCTTGACTTTGGAATCCCGCAAGATCGGCAAAGAGCGTTTATTTTCAGCCATTTGAGAACTTCTCTTAATGTTGAAAAATTTATTAGATAGTGTCTACATGAGATTTTAAGCGAGCACATTAGCCCAAATAGCGATACAGCGAATTTGGATAGCAGCAAGGAATGAAGTAGCGTTCTTTGCGTAGCGGGTCGCAATACCGCGCCGGCGTTTCAGATATAGAAAGGCATTTTCCACCAAATGGCGCAATTTATATAAATATTCATCGTATTTACGCTGTATTTTGCGGTTTTTCCTTGGCGGTATCACGATTTCCATTCCCATATTTTTTTCTGATTCTATCAATTTGTAGCTGTCGTAGGCACGGTCTGCCAATAGATACGTAGCATCAATTCCTTCAATCAGCTTTTCTCAATACTTGACATCATGCACCGTTCATGCCGAAAGAAATATACTTAACTGCATTCGGTGCGCATCTACCGCAAGATGCAGCTTTGTGTTTAGCCCCCTTTTGTGCGCGCCATCTCTTGATTCCAGCCTCAAAAATGCTTGCTTGCAAGGGCATTTTTGCGACGCCGACAAATCGGTAAATACCCCGCAGCTCTGCTGCGGAAAGCGGCGTAGCCGCGTGTCCAGAGCTTGCTCTGGGGTAAATACCGATTTATTTCGGAACTAATCATCTATTTTGACAAGGTGATGCAAATGCCGGTTGTTTCCATATATCTAAACTGCTCTTGTACTAGACAAGAGTTGGACAGAAATACATGGGCAGTAAGGTGCGAGCTGTTGACAAATCAAGTGTTGGGACAGAAGCCTAACCGAGAACTTATGCGAAAAATAAAAGCATTTTCAAAAACAAATCAACGACCCAAAGATAACCCTTATGTCGAAGCATTGCACCTACTCAACATATTTTGGTCGCCGTATAAAGTTGAATACTTTAATAAGCTAGACGCTTATTCTTTACAAGCGCCTTGACGACTACACCATCGACGGCTGCGACGGCATCCGCGGGCGCGGTATGTAGTGGCATGGCATGAGCTTTTGAATGACGCTGCGCTACGGAAAAACTCCCTGGGGGTCCTTCACTTATGTCCCAACAATACCGGGCAGACTATTCTTTGTCAAGGAACTCGCCGGGGCGTTAGAACCGACATGTAATTAACGAGGAGATTCTATCTGGTGTAACGCAAAAGCTATCCGCTTAGAGTATTGCTGGCAAGCTGATGTTTTTCTGATTACTTGCTTTGACTTGGGGTGCGGTTGAGAATACTTGTGTATGCGCGATAAAAGGTGACGTAGTCTTTAAATCCGCATTGCATTGCGGCGTTATGGGCGGAGGTACCGTTCCTTATCATATTTTCTGCAAGAAGAACACGCTTGTTTCGAATGTAGTGCATAGGACTGATCCCCATGGCGTTTTTGAATCGGCTGAAGAAGTAAGGTTTGCTTACAAACATGGCATCTGCAACATCGCCGATACTTTCTATTTTTGTTATATTTTTTTCAATATATTGCAGTGCGTTGCTGATTATGGAATCAATCACGATTGATGCGCTGTTTATTTCGGTTGGGGATTCTGCTTCGATATTCAATAAAAGCTCGTGTATGAGAAATTTGGATAAGAGAACGAAATCTTCTTCGGCAAATTTTTCGATGTAATGCAAGGTTCGAAAAAAACATTGACTGACAGCGCTGTTCTCTTCAAAATGAAAGATTCTCCCGTTTTTGAAAATGGATGCGATGCGTGATTCGGGGAAGTCAAGAGCATCAATGAGGAAGGATACGACAAAACGTTCATAATAATCGAATTTTCCCCGCACTTCGAGAAAGTGATATGTATTTCGCGGTATCAGCACCAAGTCATATGGTTGGAGTGAATATCGTCGGTCTTCTATGACGTAGTCGCAGCAACCGTCTACAAAAAATAAAAGTTCATAGGGCGTGTGCATATGCTTGTGAAAGCTATCAATGTGTTCCCATGTTGTTTTTTCATATTTGTATGCATAGGTATCACAAATAATTTCTTTCTGTATCGGATCATTCATGGTAAAACTCCTCTTTGATTCCAGGAGCAAAAATGCTTGCTTGCAAGGGCATTTTTGCGACGCCGACAAATCGGTAAATACCCCGCAGCTCTGCTGCGGAAGGCGGCGTAGTCGCGTGTCCAGAGCTTGCTCTGGGGTAAATACCGATTTATTGTATAGGTTCTCCATTACATTATAATACTAAACGCAATATAACTCAATACTATTTGATATTTATTTCAAAAAAAGTATGTGATATAATGGCAACGTTGAGAAGGATGCTATGATTCAGACGGTAACAGGAAACATCGATAAACAGAATTTAGGGAAGATTTTAAGTCATGAGCATCTTAAAATCGACTTAAGCGCGTTTGTTGGTGCACACAGAAAAAATCCTCAACATGATCGCACCCTTGCTTTGGATACCTTGTATCTTGTGAAACGCGACCCTTATGTGCTTGCGGACAACACCGTGATCGAAGCCGATGAGGACGTGTTACGGAATGAGCTTGCGTTGTTCCGCGCGGCGGGAGGTGGGACGATTGTGGATTTGACGTTACCGGAAATCGGACGCGATCCCGCCTATTTGAAGGAGCTTTCGGAAAAAAGTGGCGTGCATATCGTGATGGGCTGCGGGTTTTATCTCGATTCTGTCATTCCCGCCGCGGTGCGCAAGATGAACGAACGAGAGCGTGCGGCAGTTATGATCCGCGAGATCGAGGACGGGGATGAATGCACGGGCGTGCGCGCCGGGGTAATCGGGGAAATCGGGACAAGCGGCATTGTCACAGAGGACGAATGGAAAAATGTGCGTGCGGCGGGAATTGCCTCTCTGGAAACGGGTAAGTCGATACATTTGCACACCTCGCTTTATGAGGAAAATGGGCTGGCTTTGGGTGACGAATTGATCAAAATGGGGGTTGCGCCGCGGAACATCTGTATCGATCATGTCGATGTTGTGCTACGCGGAGCGTATTGTCGGAGGCTGCTCGATAAGGGAGTGTTTATCGAATTTGACAATTTTGGAAAGGAATTCTATGCGCCCCGCGGCGCCAATGTGCCGCTTACAGGGCGGTTCGCGTATGACTTAGAGCGCTGTGAGATGCTGGCAAGTTTGATCCAAAGCGGATACATTGATCAGCTGCTTGTGTCAAATGATATTTGCATAAAGTCGATGCTGACGGCGTACGGCGGCGCGGGCTACGGACACATCTATGATACCGTTTACGACATGTGTCTTGACTGCGGAATTTCGGAAGAGGATTTCAAAAAATTGACAGAGGACAACCCCGCAAGTTTTTTGCAAGGCGGAGACGGAGATTGAATCAAAGTAGACGAGTACGTCTACACGCATGATTTGGATAGAGGGAGAAAAAATGATGTTACCCAAAATTACCGGCACAGAATTTACAAAAAGACGGGATCGGCTTGTAGAGCGTATGCACGAGCGTGCGATCGATATGGCGGTACTTTTTTCCAACCTTTTGGATCCGTCTGCGGTTCGGTACTTTAGTGATTTTTCCGCTGTAAACGAAAGCGCGGCGATGGTGATCCTGCCGGACAAGAAAACAACGCTTTGCTCAGGGCAGGCATCGTATGATTACGCGCTTGTAAAAAATCGTTTATCGGAGAGCGAGATTAAGGTTTTCCCAGAGATTGGCGAGGTGTCTGGATTCGAGTACGATTTTGCGGGTCAGCTGAATTTTAAAACCTTTTTTAAAGATATTCAAACGGGATATAACGTGAAGCGGATCGGTATCGCGGGACGATTAACGTTTCCGGCGATTATATTTAACGCGTTGAAAGAGATTTTTCCCCAAGCTGAGATTGTGGATATAGACGGGGACATCTATGCGTTTCGCATGATAAAGTCGGAGGAGGAAATTGCGTGCATGGATAAAAGCGCGCAGATTATCTCCGATGTATTTTTTGAGTGCATGCCGCAAACAAAAGCGGGCATGACCGAGCTTGAGATACAAGCGCTGTTGGAGGCATCTATGCTGACCAAGGGCGCGGAGAGTTACGTGCAGGCATTTGCGCCGATGGTGGCAAGCGGGCCGGAAAATTCTTACATCAGTATGTGCCGAAACACACTGCGCCACATCCAAGAAAGTGAAATCATCAGTATCGCCGCCGGCTCATGCTATGAGGGGTATAACGGAATCATATGCACGCCGCATATTTTGGGCAAGATTCCCAAGGTGATAAGGGATGCGGTTATGTGCGCTTTTGATGCTCTGGAAGCAGCTTCGGCAAAAATGAAGCCCGGCGCAGGCGCGGCAGACATTTTGAATACTTACACAGCATATTTGGAAAAATACGGGTATATTGAATTTTGTCCGTACGGCAGTCTGCACAGCACTGGACTTTTGGAATGCGAAGCGCCTGTATTTTCCGTGGAAAACAACAGGGAGATACGGGAAAATATGACGATGTGCATTGACGCATATTTTAAGGGAATGACGTGGGGGTCGTTTCGTATCGAGGATTGTTATGTAATCGAAAAAAGCGGGGCGCGCCAAATGACGTCCTATAACAAAAAAGTGCTCCCGAAAGTATTCGGGTTTTAGAGGGACGTTATGAAAAACGGACGCAAAAATTGGTACATAGTGGACGGCTGGATTCCCGCTAAAAATGCAGTCGCAAACAGTGGGTATGAGGGACATGAGGCGCTAATCATTTTGAATTGTAATGATAAGCCGACCGAGTGTTTTTTAGATTTTTACTTTGAGGACAGGGAACCGGTGGAGAATATATCCGTTACGATTCCCGCAAAACGCGTCAAATGCTTCCGCCTTGACAAAAAAGAGGAGATCGGCGGCGTAGAGCTTGGAAGGCTTTGTCAGTATTCGCTTCGGGTGCGCTCCGCGGCCGCGGTGGTGGTACAGTTCGGGCGCATGGATGTCACGCAGGAAAACTGTGCGTACATAGGGTTAATGGGATATGGTGAATAACACAAACAAAGAATTTTGGTATTGGATCGAGCTTATCGGCTTTGATCATTCCGCTTCAGATTTCGGCACCGCTGAGTTTTTGGGGCGGCTTGCGCAAAAGCCGACGGGCATTTCTTTATTGTTTTCCGATATCGATTTTGTCAATCTTCACGATTCATCCAAACGAGGTATTCCGTTGCGGCCGTGTGACTGTTCGTACGGCGGACATCGCCAAAGTGAGGAGCGCGAGCGTCAGGAATGGACTGGCACACAGCTTGTCGGCTTGGTTTCCGCTCTGAAAAAGCAGGGAATTAAAGTTGTTTTCAGTCTATTCAATTTTTTTGTCTATATCGGCGACGATAAAAGGGCGGTGTACGGCGATTTTATCAGCCGTAACCCTGAGTTAAGAGACATCGCGCCCGACGGAACAAAAGGCCTTTCCGTCAATGTGTTAAAACGGTTTGCGGATGGCAGGTTTTATGAGGATTATCTGTTTCAAAAGATAAAAGAGGTCATCGATTGCTACGGCTTTGACGGCTTGCAGCTTGCGGACGGGCTATCCAGCAGTCGTCCGAGCCTAGAGAATTCGGATTTTTCCGACGATACGGTATCCCAGTTTTTCGAGTGGGGAAAGGCAGAAAACGGAAACACCTTCATAGAGAAAATGTTGTCCGTGGGGGTTTTGCCGACGGTCGGCAGCGAGGATGGCTATAGGCAGAGGCGGGACATCATTTTAGACGACTTTCGTTACGAGTTTACAGTTTTTTTAACGGAACGTTGGCGGCGGTTTTATGCAAAGCTGCATGATAGATTGGTTTGCGCAGGTCACACTGTAATTGTAAATAGCACGTGGACAAGGGGCCCCTTTGAGGCACTGTACCGTTACGGCTTAGATTACGCAAAGGCTTTTGAAAAAGGCGGCTTTTACGGGATTATGATTGAAGATGTTTCAGCGACAAGAGCGATCATGTCCGACGAGGATCAGGGCGGGTTTCACTTGAATCCTGAGGAGCGCAGGTATTGCGTATATGAGTACGATCTGATGCAGTCGGAAATCAAAACCTATCTGCCGAAGGTGAAACAGCTGACAATGTCCTCTGTCAAGGACACGCAGGAGCAATGGGACGTTCTCCGCCATGCGCCGACGGCGTTGGAGCGTGCCATCCTGCGGCGCAGCAACTGCCCGGTGCTGACGGAAAACGGGTATGCTAACACCTCCGAGGGGGCATGGTATTGCCTGAGTGACAGTATGCGACAGGCGGATTGGGAAATCATATCGGAAAAGGAAGGGGTTGCAAATTCGGGGGATTCCGTTTCCGGCTTTTCCGGCGCGGTATTTTTGTTTAGCGAGACGCTTTTGTATCCACAGCTGAATCGCTACATTGAAAAAAGGGCTTATAGTTCGAATCTTATTTATACCGCCCTAACGACCGCTGGATTGACCGTTGGCGGTTCGGCAACGACAGAAGGACTGGCGCGTCATCCGAAAAAGATGTCGGTAATCGCGGTGGACCCGGGGCTTATGACGGCTGCGGAGCAGGACGCGCTTGCGGCATGCGGCGGCGCCGTAGTGTCCATCGGCGTTCGTGCTGAAAAGCTCGGGAGGCCGGCGTTTGAAGCGAATTACGGATTGTATGACGTGTGTTTTTACGGCACAGTGTTTTCTGAGGGCGCATTACAGGAACTACATGCAGCCCTAAGCGCGAATGCCCAAAAAATACGCTGTGATTCCTTCTCTAATTCCGAGGATAGGGGTATTTGGACACAGCCGTTACAATACGAAAGGCATACGACGCGCTTTATGCGGATGCTCGCGGATTTTATAAATAAGGCCTGTGCCTTGCCGCACACACTCCCGACGGAATACGAATGCAAGCTGACGGCGTTCTGGCTGAAAAGCGGTGTACTGCGTCTTTTGATAACCTCTGATGAAAACACCTATGCGCTGCCGAAAATCGAAGTTGGACTGCCGATCGTGTCTGCGCGTTCGCGCACAAAGTACCGCGGATACGAAATCCCCTATGAGGGAAGTGTTTTCAGCGTTCGCGTCCCGCCGAAAGGCATGGAAATCGTTGATATAGAGGTGAGACAATGAATGGTATGGCAAAAGGAAAATTGAAAAGAATAAGCGATTATTCACCCAAGCGTCCCCGTGCGGTTTTTATCATTGTGTTCATTCTGTTTATGATATACGCTTTGTCGCTGATTTTCCCGTTTTTCTATATTATCAATAACTCTTTAAAAACCAATTACGAATTTTTAACACGGGTATGGTATTTGCCCCAAAAGCCAAATGTCGAAAACTACAGGCTCATTTTTCAGGAATACAATATTTTGTCCATGTTCGGTTTTACATTGTATTTTGCTGTTGTTGGAACAATATTGTCTATTTTTACGTCGGCGACCATGGCATACTTGCTTTCTAAGTTCAAGTTTTTTGGCAGCAGTTTTCTATTTGTCGTGGCCATTACGTTTATGGTAATCCCCTCTCTTGGGACAACGGCGGCAGCGTATCAATTGATGAATAATTTAAGGCTCATCGACAATCCGGTGTTGATCATGGTGACGTATTGCGGACCGTTCGGAGCATATTTCCTTTTGCTGTACGGCTACTTTAAAGGTGTCGCATGGGATTATGCGGAAGCGGCAAAGATAGACGGGGCAGGAAATTTCACAATTTTCTTTCGTATCATGATGCCGCAGGCGGTTGCCGGTCTTACCGCGGTGGCCTTCATGCAGTTTATTGGGATATACAACGACTACTTTATGCCATATATGTATTTACCGTCCATTCAAACGCTTGCGACGGGCTTGCAGTCTTTGTCCATAAATGCCTCAAATACAGGGGCATATACGGAAATGTTTGCCGCGATGGCAATCGCGACCGTTCCGATTATTATACTGTTCATGTTTATGCAAAAAACGGTCATAAACAACACGATTGCCGGTGGATTAAAGGGATAAAAAACAAGGGGGTTTTTATGAAAAAGAGGAATTGGAAGATCATCATTGTGGCAATGGTTACACTGCTTACGGGTGCGCTGGGCGCGTGTTCGAAGCCTGTAGCGATTCCGGAGTACACTTCGGACGAGTCATTTCGTTTTGCCGCGTACATGCCGCCGCCGGGCGCAAATGTCGGTCTGGGTGAGCTGAAAAACAATCCGGATCACATCACTGACGAAAATTATAAGGGCATTTCTGATTGCGGTTTTGATCATGTTTACGCGATTTACGAATATGCGCAAGAGCAAGTTTTGCGCGCGCTGGATTTTAGCGAAAAGTACGACTTGAAATATTTGGCGAGAGTCCCGGCAATCAGTAATCATGCCAGTCGTAACGCGACACCGATGACCGAACTCAGCGAAACATTGCAACAGACAATGAAAAACGCTGTCAGCGCCTACAAGGATCATCCTGCGTTTGCCGGCATCGTCGGATCGGACGAGCCGTACGCGAACATGTTTTCCACTGTGGGCTTGATCAAAAGCTTTTTTCAGGAATATTTGCCGGATAAAGAATTCTTTGTCAATATGATACCCATCGCCTTTGGCGGAGAGGATGATTATTCGACATTCGGCGCGGAGACTTATACGGATTTCATCCGGCAGTATATCGACGAGATCAACCCGGATTTTCTCAGCTATGACAAATATCCGTATCTGAGAGATGCTGCGGGAAACCCGGATCTGATCATCAATTATTTCCGGAATATGGAGGTGTTTGCCGAGCAGTCTAAGGCTACCGGTCTGCCGTTCCAGTTCTTTTTACTGACCATGGGTCATCATGCCTACCGCACACCCGAAACCTACGCGGATATTGCGTTTCAGATTTACACCGATATGGCGTTTGGCGCGAGGGGCGCGGCAACGTTCACCTATTGGACGACCATGTCCATGGGTGAAAACATCACGCACGGGCTTGTCGATTGGTACGGAAACAAGCAGCAGTCATGGTACTCTATGCAGGAAGTCATTTCCGAGGTTCGCGCATTAGAGGATGCGTACATGAATTTTGATTGGCAGTCTATGATCGCGTTTGAAGCGGATGAGGACTATCCGAACTATCAATTCGAGAACTTGCGAACCGCCGCGGTCGTACATGCCGGTGACGATACCGGGCACGCCCGCTTAAAAAGCATAGGCGGTGATAACGATTATTTGGCGGGAGCATTTACAGATAAGGATGGACGGGACGGCTTTATGCTGGCCAATGCATCCGATCCCGGGCTTGATGTCACCGTCAACCTCGAGATAGAGTTCAATGATGCGCAAAAGGTACTGGTTTACAAGAAGGGTCGATCGGTTGTTTACAACCTGAAGAAAGGGAAATTTAACGCAGTTTTGAATCCGGGCGAAGGTCAATTCGTTATTCCGATCTAATGGAGGGGAGAAAATCATGATGAAAAATGCAATGAGAAAAACCATACTTTTAATTTTGTCGTTGGTGTTATGCGTAACGGCGATGACGTCATGCGTCGATCCGGATTCGGATCCGAGCCGTCCGATAAAATTGAAAATTTCATTTTACAAGGGCGGGTTTGGCGATGCGTGGTTAAAGGCCGTTGCCGCAGAATTCGAAGCGGTCCACACTGACGTGAAGGTCGTCTTGGAAGGGAAGTCCGATATGGACGGTATCAATCGCGATCGATTGAATATGAGTACGCCGCCCAGTCAGCTGGGAGACATTGTTTCGGTCATAAATCCCGTATATTTCGCGGAGTACGTCCGAAACAAAAAACTCGTGGATCTGACCGATCTTTATGATGAAGAGGTGGAAAACGGAAAGACCATGAATGATTATGTCGATCCGGACTTTTTGAAATTTGTTACCGTGGATGAAAAGCATTACGGTATTCCATGGGAAGGCGCGGTGACAGGCTTTGTTTATAATGTCAAGATGTTCGAGCTTTACGGCTGGGAAGTCCCCGAAACGATGGGCGATTTCTTTAACCTCTGTACCGAGATAAAGGCCGACACACAGGGCACCGTAGCGCCGCTTGTGTACGCAGGAGCGATCGGCGGCTATTTTATCAATATTTTATATGCGTGGATGTCGCAGTATGAAGGGGAAGAGGGAACGGATGAGTTTTTTGCACTTGAAAACCCCGAGGTCTACCAAAAGGAAGGACGCCTAAAAGCCTACCAGCAGATGGGAAAAATTATGGGCGACAAAACGAATATCCTAGAGGGATCAAAAGGATTCGACCATCTTGGTGCGCAACGCGAGTTTATCCAGGGTAAGGCGGCGATGACCGTTGGCGGAACATGGATCGAAACGGAAATGAAATCGTATCTTAAGGATGTTCCGGGCTTTGAAATGGCGCTTTTCCCGGCGCCGTCGGTGACGGACGATAAATTGGATAAAAACGGCAATCCCATTCGTACCGTCAGCAGCGGAAACTGTGATTTGCTCGCAATAGCCGAGGCATCAAAAAACAAGGAAATTGCAAAAGAATTTCTCAAGTTTATGAACCGTCAGGAGATGCTAAACACATATACCCTCAACACCGGAGGAAATGCGCGCCCGTTTACGTATGAGAAAACGGACTGGTCGGACACACAATTGACCAAGTTTGCAAAGAGTTCCATCGAGATATGGCAAAAGGCGGACAATATCTTCCCCTACAGTACGGCGTCCATCTATTTGGAGGGACAAGTGTCATTTTTTCCTGCCGAGCAAGGGCAGCCTGCGGTTTATATGCAGAACGCTTCGTCTTTGAATGATGCCGCGGTGCGTGCACAGTATCTATACACAAGAGACTACACATTGGCGCAAAACGCGTTTATTAAACATAACGGCTAAAAGGAGAATCTTTCCGTATGGCAAAGCTCGCAAGAGGCCCCCGTACAATACGGCGCAATACGAAAAATGATAAAATATTCATAGCGGTCATGGCAATACCTCTCTTATTGCAGTTTGCTGTTTTTACGATTTATGTGAATATTTCCTCAATTTTCATGGCGTTTCAGCGTATCGATTACGAAACCAACAAAGTGGTTTTGGCGGGGCTTTACAATTTCAAAGTATTCTTTGTGAATTTCGGACAGAGCGACTTTTGGCCGCGTGCGATATTCAATTCCTTGGGTTACTTTCCGGTAACTGCATTGATTACGCTGCCGCTGTCCATTTTTGCAGGGTACTTTCTGTACAGGAAGATATGGTTTCACAATTTTTTCAAGGTTGTGTTTTTCCTCCCGAATATTATTTCTATCATTGTGCTTGGCATGTTCTTTAAAAACATGTTCGACCCGTCCATCGGTCTTGTGAACCGCTTTTTGATGGATGGTTTCAAGGTGCCAAGGGGAGACATTCCGCTTTGGTTCATGGACAAAAATATCGCGATGTGGATGCTGTATCTGTACGCGGTGTGGGCGGGGATTGGCTATAATGTCATACTTATTTTCGGGGCGATCAGTCGTATTCCTATCGAAGTGATGGAATCCGCGCGGTTAGACGGGATTGGCGTATTTAAGGAAATCGTAAAGATTGTCGTTCCGATCATCTGGCCAACGATCACAACTATGACGGTATTCTGCGTGATGACGGTATTTTCGCAGTTCATGCATCCACTAATCTTGACGCCGGGGACACCCGCGTCAACGCAAACCATAGCATACGTCATCATAACCAGTGTAAAGAACGGAAATTACTATGCGTCCGCTGCTGTGGGTCTGATCTTTACTGTGGTGGCGGTCCCGATTATTATGCTGGTTCGAAGGATTATGGAGCGTATGTTTGATACGGTGGAGACGTAAAAGAAAAGGTAAATGAAAAGAGTAAAAAGGGACGAAAAACGATGAGAGGGAAGGTATTTATGAAAAAGAAGCTAAGAGGGTTGATTGTTGCGTTGTCACTCATTATGGTGATGAGCGCAGGAATGATGGGTGTGCTTGCGAGCGGACAGGGTGTGGAGTTTGTGACAAAGAAACCGGAAAAGCAATCTCAGCTGGATACCGGTAGGCTGGTATTTGAAAAGGCCCTTGGAAAGGCTGTGTCGCTTGTGTCGAAAAAGACCTATTCTGGGGGGTATACTGCGGAGTTTTCGTATTATTCCCATGCCGGCGGTTATTATGACGACGCCATGGACGGAGATTTTTTTGTGACGCTTGGCCATGACGATCCAAATACAGTGCCGGATATAGCAGACGATAATGCATCCGGTCTGACGCTTGCTATCAGGGCGGCTGTGCTTGCATATAACGGAAATGTCGTGACTTCAGCGCCGGAAGCGATAGACCTTAGGGCTCCACTGGACGGATATGCACTCAACAGAGAGGTGCTGTTCCGGTTTGTGGTATCAGGTACGACGGCGGATGTGTATTTCGATTTTGCGGACACAGCAAACGCGCTTTCTACAAAGCGTGCGACAATAACGGCACCGGATGCGGCGCTGTTTGACGGGCATATCGTTCTTACCGCCAACCAGAATATCTTAGAAGCTGACTTGTTATCGGAGCGGCGCATCAGCTATTTCAGCGTCAAGCAGGAAGAAACGGAGGACCTCGACTATTTCGTCGATCTTACGAATTGGAATACGTTGGGCGACGCGGCAAAGCTTCGGCTCACCGGCAATCAGGATTTTTTGATGCGTCACAATACTCGTAAGCATATTCCTTCGTCGAATGCGTATACCAAAGTCGGTCTTGCAAACGATACAGATGCTGTACTGGACATCGAATTTATGTTCGCGACGAGTTGGCCGGCTCAGCCTTTTGACGCGGGCATACTGTTTAATATGCCCCAAAAAGATAGCGCGGCGACGGACGAAGGCGTGTATTACTTGGAAATAAACCGCAACTCATACGTTAGCTTGTATCGCGGAGACGGAACAGCGAAGGTCCTTGTGTCGGGGGCGCAAAGTTCAGTCGGCGTATACTTGCATAATCAAACGCTGAAAATCGGGCTTACCGTTACGAAAAACGGCGAGTTCAGCTTGAAAGGGCAATGCGTCACATACCCCCAGAACCCGTGGGAGGACGCGTTTTCCGAGCGCTTCACGGCAAGCGGCATAGAGGCGGAGGGCTATATCGCCTTTACTGCAAATCTGGCAAGCTATGCAGACGCAGCAAATGCTTATTTCGCACAGTTTAAAGACATTGAACTCAAGGGGAATATGAAGCCCTCGCTTATTTCTATTGCGCTGAATAAGGACGCTCTTTTATCAGCGTGGGAGGGCGATACGATCAACCTAAGCACTGAGCTTGTTTCCGATCCTGAGGGCGCAACCTTCTCATATACAGTGACGGAAGGCGCGGCATTGGTGGAATTAACGGGAAACACGCTACAATGCAATGCGGCGGGTCGCGTAACACTGCGCGTATCGGCGGATATCGATCCGCGTTTTTACGATGAGGTGAGCTTTTCGATTCATGAAACCGTTCCCATAATGGATTATTCTCTTACGGAGAACTTTTCCGAGTTAAAAGGACATTGGGATCTGAATGACGACGAGGGGAATCTTGGCGTTTCGGGAAATAAGCTCGTATTCACGAATGATTATAATGACGATCCAAACGGCGCAGCCAGGTTGATTTTAAATGCAGCATTTGCGGTAGACAGTGCATCGGATACGGTGTTCGACGTAACCTTTACGGGTGCATTTGGCACGGACATCCGAGATCTGAGAGAAAAGCTTTCCTACGGCCTTTTATTCGGTATGAAAGACAAGGATGCAAAAGCGAACGACGCGGGAGTCGGATTTGTTCGAATCTTTAGCCACAAAACAGAGGTCTATAACGGCGCGGACAAGGTTGTGCCGGCCTACAAAGGATCAAGAACATCGGAAAACTCGGACGTGTATTGGGACACCATTCCCATCACGATCCGCGCGGTAGCAAAGAAAGACGGAACACTGGAGTTGTACAGAGGCTATTCGCATCCGGGCGGGACTCCGGTTTACGAGCAGATAACCGAGCTTTTTGCGGTATATTCCGGATTCGATTTCAGCGGATATATCGCGCTCACGTCTTATTGTGAAAAGCCCGATCCTGCGACAAATTATACGGCGACGGTTTCTAATTTTAACATCAGCGGCAAGGTGAATTTGACGAGCCTCGAGGTGGTACGAATCACGCTTGCCGAAGCGCAGCTTCGCAGTATGAGCGTGGGGATGACCGCATCGCTCGATGCGAGCGTCCTGGTTAATTTGCCCGGACAAACGATCGCGCCGGTCTTCAGCATTACAAGCGGCGACACGCACGCCGAAATCGTGGACGGAAACAAGTTTAAAGCACTGTCACAAGGTAGTGTTGTTTTGAGAGCGGCGGCGGAAGGCCATCCCGATAAATTTACCGAATTTACAGTTGAGATACAAAACTACAATACGGTGCAATACGATAAGGTTGAAAATTTTGCTTCCCTGAATCGGGGAGACTGGACACTGAATGACGGGGACGGGAATTTCCTGTTGGATTCCGGACTTTTCATTACATCCGACTTTAATTCTGATCCGCACGGAGCGGGAAGCCTTGTCTCAAACCATATGTTTTTCCCCGACGCGGATTCGGAAACGGTTTTTGACATCCAGTTTTCCACGACGCATACCGATCTTGAAGGCCGCCTACACCGGAACGCAAATTTCAATTGGGGGATCCTGTTCGGCATGTCTTCGCAGAACAGCAAAATCGGGGATGCCGGCACAGGGTTTTTCAAGGTGAACCATCTGACCTCTACTGCTTTTTATGAGAACAAGCAGTTGGTTCCGGAATACAAGTCCGACCACCAAAGCGAAAGCTATCAGGTTTACGCGCAGGCCCCGTGCTACATGACCTTCCGCATCGTCGGGCTTTCAGACGGAACCTTGCGTGTATACCGCGGCTATTCCGATGTCGGAGTGTCAGAGAGCATATCTCAGCTGCATACTGAATACAAGGGTCTCAATTTTGGCGGATATATTGCTTTTACCACAAATTCCGAGCAATTGCCGGCAGGTTCGAAATACACCGTGCATATTAAAGACGCTATTATCGGTGGGAACGCTGTATTCCCGGACACCTACGAGATTCTCGATGTGAAAATGGATACGAGTGTTTTCCTCGGTGCAATTACCTCGGATATGCCGCTGGAAGTTCCTGTTCAGGTGACTGCAAAGCCGAATTTTACGGTATTTTGCGGATATACCTTGCGTGTTGTGAGTGGCGGCGCGGAGGTTACAGCAGACGGAAAACTTTTGATTAAAGAGGAGGGGGACATCAAGCTGCGTGCGACTTCGGAAAAAGACCCCAGCTCGTTCGCGGAGCATACGTTCAATGCGATTGACCTGAAGATAACGGAGATACAGGTGGACGAAAAGGTGTTTGAAAATATAAATTCCGATTCTCAACCAATTGATCTCTTAGCGGTGCTGGTCAGCAATTCCATCACGACAGAACATCAGCGCGTCGAGTGGGAGGTTGTCAGCGGTAATGCAGAAATCGTCGGGAAACAACTTCGTATCACCGGTAAGGGACAGGTTGTATTGCGCGTTCGCTCTTACTACCGCCAAGGCTCTTATAAGGATATTTCTTTTACGGTAACGGATGCGGATGCGGGATTGAGCGTATATGGCAGTGAGAATGGCTGCACGGGCGTTGTGATAGGTTTGTCTGTAGGCGGGGACGTATTGCTCGTCGCGGGCGCGGCGCTCCTTGTGTTGAGAAAGAAAAAAAGGACGAAGTAAGTAGCGTATGATTTTTCCGAGAGTAAAAAAAGAAACGGTGCAGCACGGCGTGTTTTCACTGACCGGTACGCTTAGCTTTTATGCCGACGATCACGACGCTTCTGTTTCAGCGTTCAATTTGCTGACGGAATTCTGTCGTGATCTTGAGATCCGCGTAAAGCGCGCGGATGAAAAAACCGCTGTGCTGCATTTTCAAAAAATCAAGGATAAGCGATACGGGTTTTATCGCGTACACACAAAGACGGACGGCATATTTGTACAATATACATCTGCGGGATCCGCGCGGGACGCGGCAGCAACGCTGGTTGCTTCAGGGATATATGATGACGCAAAAAAAGAGCTGAGCTTTACGTGTGGGAAGATCGAGGATTGGCCGGATGCAAAATACCGGGGTGTCATGCTGGATCCCGCGCGTCTGCACATAGACCTTGATCTTTTGCGTGCGCGCATCAGGCTTATGGCACGTGCAAAGCTCAATGTTTTACATTTGCATCTTTTGGATAATGAGCGATATGCCATTCGTTCGGAAGCGGTGCCTTCACTCAATGAAAACCCGATATTCAAGCAGTACGGCATACAGGAGATGCGGGAGCTGGTGGCATACGCCAAAGGGCTGGGAGTGACCATACTTCCCGAAATCGACTATCCCGGTCACGCACTCTTTACTCTGGAAAAAATGCCCGAGCTGAAGTGTGAGAGCGATGGTGAGCGGATCGGCATTTGGACGCTGTGCCTTGCAAATGAAGGAACGTATGACCTTTTGGAGCGGCTGATCGCGGAAATCTCCGACATTTTCCCGTCCGAATACGTGCATATCGGCGGTGATGAGTTCAGCTTTTCGGATATATTGGATCAATATCCCGGCTATGAATACGCGTGGGACAAATGCGATCACTGTAAAAAGGAGATGGCGGAAAAAGAATGCATCGATGTGTATGACTATTTTTGCCATTACCTAAAAAGAGTGCATGCAATCGCCGCGAAGTACAACAAGAAAATTATGCTTTGGAGTGATTCGATCGACATCTCCCGCACCAACGATCTGCCGCGCGACATCTTGATACAGTTTTGGCGGATTGCACTGCCTGGCCGGGGGCCGTACGAGGGCTGCTCGATGCAGCGGTTTTTGGACGAAGGCTTCACCGTGGTCAACAATTTTTTCGAGGAAAGCTATCTTGATGACTATGTCACGGAGGAGCGCTTAAAAAATTGGGATATTTCAAAAAGCCCTTCAGCGAAAAACAATCTCGAGCATCTTGTGGGCGGCAGTTTCTGTGCGTGGGGCTTTCGTGATCATTTCGAGTATACGCTGCCCGCGGCGCTATTCTTGTTCGGCGATCGTTTTTGGAACAGGGCACCGCTGGAAATCAACAGGGAAGCTACCGCCGCAATGTCGCGCCAATTGATCTGGACGGAAAAGGGTGTTCTGGACATATTTGGGCTTTTGGGCGGTTGCTTGATGCCGGTGCGCGGCGATGATCGTTACCTCAGTCCGTCTGACGATGTCGAGGCGGTAAAAAAAGCAATCACCTATTTGGAAAGAGTGTACATGATCGGACGTTGTGATCAGCGGAATGTCAAGGCTTATATTCATTGTTTGAAAGATCTTTTGAAGACGGGTATAAAAGGAAGGTAAAAAAATGAGTGGCGAAAAGAATCAACTGAAGTATATCGACGCGTTTACCCCGCCTTTTTCCCTAGGCGGCTTATTTTATGATGAGGACGAAAACGCATACCTGCGCATACCCACAGCCGTGGCAAACAAGATCAGTCCGAATGTGGCGCGGTTTTCCCGGTTGACCTCTGGGGGAAGGGTGCGTTTCAAGACCGACGCGCAACAAATATCTATCCGGGCGCGGTGCGAAAAGCCCGTGCTTAGGGCGCATATCTCTATACTCGGCACGTGTGGGTTTTCGCTTTACCTAAACGATGAATTTGTCCGCTCCTTTTTGCCCGGACTTGAAAGCGTCACAGAGCAGGGCTTTTTCTATGAAGGTGCGTGCGATTTGCCACCGGGAATGAAAGACCTGACACTGTTTTTTCCGGTTTATTCAGAGGTGCGCGCTTTGGAAATCGGCTTGAATTCCAATTGCACAGTATTTGCTCCGGAAGAATACAAGACCGAAGGAACGGTTGTTTTTTACGGTTCATCCATAACGCACGGCGGCTGCGTTTCAAGACCGGGCAATACATATCCCGACAGGCTGTGTCGCCAGCTTTCCTGCAATTACATCAATTTGGGTGTGGACGCGAGTGCGAAAGGCGAAACCAACATGGCGGAATATATCGCAGGGTTGAAGCCGTCGCTGTTTGTCATGGACTACGATCACAACGCGCCCTCGCCGGAGCATTTGGCGAAAACACACGAGCCGTTTTATAGGCATTTCCGTTTGCTATGTCCAGATACGCCGGTTATTTTTATAAGCAAGCCGGATTATCGAGCGGATCGTCCGGAGGATGAGGAGCGTCGCGGAATCATTCTTTCGACGTATCATCACGCGCAGGAAAACAATGAGCCGGTGTATTTTGCGGATGGCAGAGATCTTTTCGCAACGTGTGACCGACTCGGATGTACGGTAGACGGTATACATCCCAATGATCTGGGTTTTTATAGGATTTCTGAATATCTTTATCGGCTCATCACGGAGAATAATTTGCTTTTGCAGGGGAGTCCCCGCTATGAAGTTGATTGATTGCAGTGCGTGTATCGGCTTTGGCGGCATCAACCGCGAAATTGTCAATCACGAAAACTATTTTGTCTACGAGAAGGTAAATGAGCCCGCAGATGCCGCCTCACTATTATCCGAAATGGACTTTTGCGGCATCGATGGGGCGGCGGTGTATCATCAAGCGATGGTAGACGCGTCACCTTCTTATGGCAACAAACGCCTGCTTGACGAATTGCAAACAGACAAGGACAAACGGTTGTATTCCGTACTCACGTGGCTGCCGTCCATTTCCGACGACGGCTTTTCGGTGCCGCATTTGCGTAAAGCGGTTAAAGAAAACAGTCTGTTCGGTATCCGTTTAATGCCGCAGGCCAACCGGTATATGTTGGACCGCATCACATGCGGGGATTTGCTGGATTATGCGGGTGCAGCCAAGCTGCCCGTTTACCTATCCCCGGCATACGGTTGGGAATATATTTTTTCCGTTATGAAGGAATGTCCGAGTCTTACGGTTATCCTGACAAACTACGGACTATGGGGCAGTGACCGTTATTTTTATCCGCTCGTCAACGCGTACAAAAACGTGTACATCGATACGAGCGATTATCAGGAAATGCGCGGGATTGAGTTGTTTGTGAGAAAGTTCGGAAGCGAGAGAATGTTGTTCGGTACGAATTACCCCAAGGATAACATGGGCGGCCCGTTGTCCACATTGATGCAGGCAAAAATCCCGCAATCGGACAGAGAAAATATCGCACACAAAAACTTTGAGCGCCTGTATGCGGAGGTGAAGCGATGAACATGAAAAATCCTTCCGCACTTGCCGCCGAATATGTCAAAGCGGGCAAGCTGGAGCGTGTGAAGATCATCGACACGCACACGCATATGGACGGGGTGGCGGGCGTGAGCATGCCCACGGGCGGCGGTATCGAGGCGTGTATCAAGCTGATGGACGAGCAGAACATCGAAAGCATCTGGTGCAGCTCGCACAGCGACTTGTTCGCGCCGTCGGTAAACGTCAATGTCGAAACGGAAAGGCTGATGCACGCCTACCCCGACCGGGTAAAAGGGTATTACTGTTTTAATCCAAACCATAAGGACGTATACCTCGAACACATCGGCAAGGTACTGACCGATTCAGGGTATGTCGGACTGAAATTTCTGCCCAACTACCACAATCACGATTTAGACGGGTACGGTTATGACGAAGCGCTTGCCTTTGCAAACAAACACGAGCTGATCGTGCTGTCCCATACCTGGGGAGACAAGCCGCAGAACTCTTGCAAAGAGGTGGAAGAGGTATTGCTGCGCCGGCACGACCTGACATTTATCATCGGGCATTCCGCACCGGGCGACCTCGATACGGCGATACGGCTTGTTTACCAGCACGACAACGCATACCTTGACCTATGCGATATCCACCGGCACAGCGGCATCGTGGAAAAGATGGTGAACAAGTTGGGCTCGGAGCATATCCTATTTGGTACGGATATGCCCTGGTACGACCCGGCATACTGCATCGGCAGCGTATTGTTTGCCAAAATCACGGACCGGGATCGGGAAAATATCTTTTACAAGAACGCCGAACGGCTATTGCAAAACACGAAGAAGGACAAGAAACAATGAAGCAGAACAACATCGTAAAATCATTCGAAGAGGGCGCCGAGGTCTCGGGAGACATCCTGACCGGCGGCAAGGAAAAACGGGACATCAAGATCGGGCTCTTAACTGTCGGGTACTTTGAGTACTGGCGGATGTATCCCGACTTAAAGGACCTTGTCGCAAAAGACCTCGCAACGGTAGAGGCGCGTTTGAAAACATTGCCCGGAAAGGTCATAAGATCGGGCATGGTTGACACGCTTGACAGCGCGGACGCGGCGGGCAGGCTTTTTCGCGAACAGAACGTGGACGTCGTTTTGCTTGTGGGCGGGACGTATACCCCGGATTTCATCAGTTTGACCGCGTTGGATTACGTTCGCCACGTACCGCTTATCATTTTTTCCATTCAGGCACATGAAAATATTGATCGTGCAGGGGATTATAAAAGTTCTCTTAGAAACAGTGGGATCATCGGTATCGCGCAGCTGACCGGGACGCTGCGTAAGCTGAAACGAGATTTTGAGATTGTCGTCGGATCGGTGGAGGATGCCCGCGCCTATGACAAGCTCATCGGGTTGGTTCGTGCAATCGACGCAGTCCGAGACCTTTCAGAGAGCAATATTGGTGTAATCGGTCATGTTTTTCGAGGCATGTATGATATAGAATTATCCAAAACCTTCTTAAAAGGAACGTTTGGCGTAAATCTGATCATGATTCAAAGTGCGCACCTTCTCGAGGTCTGGAATGAGGTTTCAGACGCGGACGTCAAAAAGGAGCAGGAACAGCTGCTCAAACGCTTTGTAATCAAAAATGTAGGAAAAGACGACGTGTTCCACGCGGTAAAACTGGCGATCGCAATGCGCGGGCTGGCGGAAAGGTTTCATTTGGATGCAATGTGTTTTTTAGATCAGCACTACATTCAAAAGCAGGTGAAAACCTCCGCAAGAATGGGTGCATCGCTTTTGATGGAAAACAGCGACATATGCGTAAATTGTGAGGGCGATATCGGGGGCTTGGTCATGATGATGCTGATGAAACGCATCTCAAAGCGCTCGCCGCTTATGGCGGAATGGGGAGAATACGACGCCGACGAAAACGTGTGCTTTATGATCGGTCATGGCATAGGCACGCCCGACCTTGCCGCATCCGATGCCGATGTCACGCTGGCGCGAACGCCCGAAGAATGGGGCTTTGACGGCGCAGGGCTCAATTACGAGTTGATTATGAAGCCCGGGCCGGTGACCGTCGGACATATTATGGAGGCGCCGTCCGGCTATCGAATGCTGGTCTCTGCGGGCGAGAGCGTGACGTTTCCCAAGCTTAATTTCGACGAACTGCAGGCGGCGGTGCGTTTTGACATGAATGTAAAGACGTATCTCGAGAAGATTTTCGATTACGGCGTGTCGCATCACTGCATCGTCTGCCCCAACGATATTTCCCGAGAGCTGGTATCGGCGGCAAAGCTGCTTGGGATCGAATGCTTTGCAATCAGCTAAAGAAATCTTGTAAAAAAGGCGGTTTAATCGTATGGCGACAAAGAAAATTGGGATAATCGGCGCGGAAAACTCGCACGCGGACATGTTTGCGTCTTTTTTCAATGCGACGAAAAAAGACCCTTCGTTTTCCGACTGCCGCATAACGGCGGTATCCGGGAGTGGGGCACAAGAGAAGGTGTTTTTTGAAAAATACGACTTGGAGGTGATGACGGATCAGCCGATAGACTTGCTGGGAAAAGTCGATGCGGTCATGATCACTGCGCGTGACGGAAAATGCCACGCAGCACTTGCCGAGCCCTTTGTGCAGGCAGGCATACCCCTGTTCATAGACAAGCCGATCACAACCGACTTTGTAAGTGCGCAAAAGCTTTGTGAAACGGCAAAGAAGCATAAAATCCCGCTCTGTGGCGGTTCGGCCTTAAAATATGACGACAATGTAGTCAAGCTGCGCAATTTCGTGCAGGAAAGCGGCGATAAGCTCCGCGGCGGACATGTGGTTGCACCGCTTGTCATCGAAAGCCAATACAGCGGCTTTTGGTTTTATGCGTCACATTTAACAGAAATCATGCTGGGCGTGTTCGGGCATGCTGTGAAATCCGTTCAGGCGATTCGGCTGCGCGACGATGTCATGACCGTTTTTGATTATGGGACGTTTAGTGTCTGCGGACAATACACCGGAAACACAATGTGTTATCAGGCGAGCGTTTTTGCAGAGCAAGGGCTTATGAATGGGACGGTGGACTATCAGATGTGCAGTTTTAGAGAATGCAAGGCGTTTGCTCACATGCTAAAAACCGGGGAAATGCCGGAGCGCTATGAGGAACTCATGTACCCGGTCATGGTCATGGAAGCGGTAGTGACGGCCTATCAGGAAAATAGGAAAGTATGCTTTTAAAGAAAGTGAGAGATATGATGAAAGCAAAAACAATGCGCATAGATACCCTATGGGTGGAAGCTTATCAAAACAGAAGTGCTGCCGGTCGTGCTGCGGCGGATGCATGTGAGGGTTTCATCAAAACCCTTTTCAATAAAAAAGAATCCATAAATATTATTTTTGCCGCTGCGCCCTCGCAAAACGAATTTTTGCTGGCACTTTCGGAAAAGGATATTGACTTTTCGCGCATTAACGCCTATCATATGGATGAATACATTGGGCTTGCCGCAGGGGATCCCAGGTTGTTTGCGCACTACTTGAACGAACACATTTTTCAAAAAAGGAAATTTCGTTCGGTGAACATGATTGATACGACTGTGGGAGGCGCGGCTGCTTGCCGCGCATATGACGAACTGCTCAAGCAAAACCCGCCGGACATTGTGTGCATGGGGATCGGCGAGAACGGGCATATCGCGTTCAACGATCCGCCGTACGCGAGGTTTGATGATCCTGAGTTTGTTCGGATCGTAAAGCTTGATGAGGCCAGTCGGATTCAGCAGGTGAATGATAAGTGCTTTGCACGGCTCGATGAGGTGCCTCGCGAAGCGGTTACACTGACGATTCCGCGGCTTATGTCGGCACGGTTCATCGTATGCACCGTCCCGGGCGCGCTCAAGGCAGATGCTGTACGCTGTACACTCTACAATGAAATAGGCGAAAGCTGTCCGGCAAGCATACTGCGCTGCCATCAGGATGCAACGCTTTTTTTGGATGCGGACAGCGCCAAATGGGTCGTGTGGCACGATAAAGGTACCGGTATCCTTTCGGCAGAAGGAGGACGATGAATGAGATTTTTATTTGTCGGGTTTAGACACGTTCATATCGAATCGTTGTATGAGACAGTAGCTTCCCGAAAGGATTTGGAAGTTGCGGCGTGCGTCGAATCCGATCCATCTGCACGGAAAAGCGCGGCGGAAAAGCTGCATATCGCGTTTTCCGAAAGTCCGTACACGGATCTGATTTCAAACGATGTTGTGGATATTGTAGCTGTCGGCAGCTGTTACGGCGATAGAGCGAGAGTGATAAAGGCTGCCTTATATG
The DNA here is from genome assembly GCA_031255655.1 of Spirochaetaceae bacterium. Taxonomy (GTDB): domain Bacteria; phylum Spirochaetota; class Spirochaetia; order Treponematales; family Breznakiellaceae; genus JAIRMY01. The sequence goes on from JAIRSB010000076.1 coordinate 24,737, forward strand.
CGGGCATGCATGTTTTGTCTGACAAACCGATTTGCGTGAGCTTTGATGAACTGCGGGACATCAAGGAGCTTGCAAGGTCTAAACATAGAAAAGTGGGCTGTCTGTTTGATTTGCGATACCTTCCCCAGGTCAAACGGGCCAAGGCGATCTTGCAAAGCGGCCGCTTGGGCGAGGTGCGAAATGTTTCCTTTACGGGCCAGCATTTTTTGGATGCAAAAAACCGACCTTCGTGGTACTATGAACCGGGAATGCACGGCGGCACCATCAACGATCTTGGTGTGCATGGCGTGGATTTGGTGCGACATCTGACCGGACTGCGTGTGAAGACAGTAGACGCAGCGCGATGCCGGAACGCATACGCGACGGAACATCCGGACTTTAGGGACTGCGCCGTTTTCATGGCGCGTCTATCGAACGGAGCCGATCTTTTGGCGGATGTATCGTACTCGGCGCCCGAGCAGGCGATGACCATGCCGACATATTGGAACTTTACATTTTGGTGCGAACGGGGGATGCTGCGGTTTTGCGCTGCGGATTTGAGGGTTTACGTCTACGAGGCGGGCGAATCCGACGTACAAGTTTTTCAAGGCATCGATGACGGAACAAATGTAATTGACGATTTCCTTTTCGAAATAAAAGCGGGCGCCGATGATCTGACGGAAGGCGTGTTTGCCGCGACATACGATGCGCTGTTGCTGCAAGCCGCGGCGGACGGTGGTGCGCCATGAACCGCACGGTCATTCAAAACGGCAAGTGTGTGATGCGGGACAGCGTTGAAGAAAACGTGTCCTTGGTGCTCGAAAATGGTAGGATCGCAGGCTTGATTCGCTCTAGCGACAACGTGGACGGCGAAGTTATCGATGCCAAAGGATGGTATGTTTCGCCGGGCTTTGTCGACATCCATGTGCACGGCGGCGGCGGGGCGGATTTTATGGATACGGACTTGGACAGCTATTTTACGGCAGCCAAACTCCATCTTTCGCACGGCACAACATCCATTATGCCAACAGTCTTGTCTGCAGATCGCGAAAGTTTGTTTCGGGCGGTTGAAAAATATGCTGCGGCGGAGCATGATCCGCGCATCAAAAGCAGACTTTTGGGTTTGCATATCGAAGGACCGTATCTGTCAAAGGCGCAGGCGGGGGCACAAGACGTAAAGCATATCCGGAATTTCCTGCCCTCTGAATATCTTGCCATCATGGAACGGGGCGCAGGCAGGATACGGCGCTGGAGCGTCGCGCCCGAGCTAACTGGCGCGGACGCATTTGCGAAAGCCGCGCGGGAACATGATATTACATTGAGCATCGCGCATTCCGACGCGGATTTTGACACGGTCGTCAAAGCGTTTGAAAAGGGCTTTAGACTGGTGACACACCTCTACTCGGGCATGAGCAGCGTGACGCGAACGAGAGGATTTCGAAAGGGCGGAGTGCTGGAGGCCGCGCTTTTGCTGGACGGCATGAATGTCGAACTCATTGCGGATAGCTGTCACTTGCCCAAGGAGCTGGTGTGCCTTGTCAGAAAATGCAAACCGGCCGCGCGCATTGCGGCCATCACGGACGCAATGCGCGCAGCCGGACAAAACGTATCTGAGAGCGTACTCGGGGATATGAAAAGTGGTGTGCCGGTCATCATAGAAGACGGCGTCGCGAAGCTGAGAGGCGGCGAGGCTTTCGGCGGCAGCGTTGCGACGGCGGATCGCCTGCTAAAAACGCTGTTGCGATTCGGTACGCCGCTTCCGGAGGCGGTAAGTATGCTCACGGCAAATCCCCTTGCTATGATAGCTTGCGGAGACAAACTTGGGCGCATCCAGTCCGGGTATGAGGCGGACTTGTGCATGTTTGACGAAGCGATAGAGATTACGCGCGTATTGGTGCGCGGCGAGATGGTGTATGAAAATGGTATTTGAAAAACTTTCGTACATGGTAGACATATCCAGAAATGCCGTACCGAAATTGGAAACACTAAAAAAACTCGCAAAAAAGCTTTCGCTTTTTGGGTATGATCGCCTGATGCTGTACATTGAGGATACGATCGAGGTAAAAAGCTACCCGATGCTTGGCACGTTGAAGGCGCAGCTTTCCGTCTGCGAAATCCGCAATTTGGACGAATATGTCAAATCCATCGGCATGGAGCTGGTTCCGTGCATTCAGACCTTGGGACACATGAATTCACTGGCACAATGGCCTGTATTTGACGGCATTAGAGACACAGACGACATTCTACTCGCGGGAAACGAAGAAACATATGTCTTTATCGACGCGCTATTGTTGGCGGTTCGTACGGCTTTTTCCTCAAACGAAATAAACATTGGAATGGATGAAGCGTTTTTACTGGGTGCAGGGCGATATATGGCCAAAAACGGATTTAGAGAAAAAAAACAAATATTCTCTGACCACCTAAGCCGCGTTCTTGCACTTTGCGAAAAACACGGATTCCGCGCGTCGATGTGGGGGGATATGTTTATCCGTATCCTCTTTAATGGCGAGTATTACGTGAAAGATGCTACGCTGCCGGATGGGGCAAAAAAGGCGGTACCCCAAAATGTAAGACTTGTATATTGGAATTACACGAGTCGCGACAGCAAATACTATGAACAAATGCTGGAACTTATGCGAGGGCTGTCTGATGACGTTTGCTTTGCCGGGGGCGCGTGGAAGTGGGCGGGTTTTGCACCCATGAACCAACGGAGCCTGGTCATCGCCAAGGATGCGTTGAAGGCCGCCAAAGGGCGCGTAGACGAAGTCATACTCACGGCGTGGGCGGATGACGGAGCGGAAGCATCGTTGTTTTCGGTCATGCCGGTTGCTGCGGCTTATGCCCAGTTCCGCGATACGGGAGAAATGGATATAAAAAAAACTGCGGAGCGGTTCCGATCCGTTATGGGTGTTGACTACGATCTTTTTCTGAAGCTGGACTGCGTGAACAGACTGGGCGCAGGCAGCTATGAGGATCAGCCGAATAACGCCTCAAAATATTATCTGTATCAAGATATTATGCTGGGAAAATTTGACTGTACAGTGGAGGAAGGAACCGTCGTCACTTTGAAGAAAAATCTTGCCGAGTTGAAAGCCGCACGTCAACATGCGGGCGAGTGGACATATGTATTTGACACTCTGGTCGCACTTGCTGACGTTGTGTTCATTAAGGCAGGTTTGGGAATTGAGCTGCGAAAAGCCTATCAAGAAGGGAACAAAGAGGTTCTCCGAAAGCACGCGGAAATCACCTTACCGACATTGATTGACCGACTGGAAATATTTTATAACGCGTTTGAACAACAATGGCTGACCGAAAATAAACCGGAAGGATTGGAGGTGATTCAATATCGTATCGGCGGTGTTTTAAAAAGAGTGGCGTATTGCAAACGCATGCTGAGCCGATATGTTTTGGGAGAGACGGAGTCAATCGGAGAGTTTGAACATGATATCGTGGACTTTTCCGGCGGACTGTTTTCCATGAAAGAAAAGAACATTCTGTATAACAACACGAAACGAATTATGACAGCATCAAATTTGTGAGGATCACAACATGACCGGAGATCGGATACGACGCCGCACCAATTTGCGGGTTTGGCGCGATTCGGGAGCGAAGAGTCCACAAGTCCCTTCGCATCAGCAGGACAAACATCAAAAAGAAACAGAGCAATTAAAAAATTAAATGTGAGGTAAAAGCTATGAAAAAAGTCAAATTCGGCGTCATCGGCATGGGAAACATGGGCGGATTGCACGCAAAGTATCTAATCGGCGGCGCTGTCGAAAACGCAGAGCTGTCCGCGGTGGCCGATATTGATCCCGAAAAGCTGGAGTCTTTCAAAAAGACAGCGGGTGGAGAGTATTCGTTTTTCCATGACGGAAAAGAATTGATCGGCAACGCGGATGTGGATGCCGTAATCGTTGCGACGCCGCATTATAGTCATTGTGAGCTTAGTATTGCAGCTTTGGAAAAGGGGATTCACACGGTTTGTGAAAAACCCGCCGGGGTTTACGCCAAGCAGGTCAAGGAAATGAATGCGGTCGCCGCAAAAAGCAAGAGTCTGTTTACGGTCATGTTTAATCACCGCATGAATCCGATCTATATCAAGATGCGCGACATGGTGCGTGGCGGAGACTTGGGCAGTCTGAAGCGCGTGACCTGGCACATAACAAATTGGTACCGACCTCAGAGCTATTACGATTCAAGCAACTGGCGGGCGACCTGGGCGGGGGAAGGCGGCGGCGTGTTGGTCAACCAGTGTCCGCATCAACTCGACCTCTTGCAGTGGATTGTGGGAATGCCGGCCAAGGTGCACGCAAAGTGTCATTTCGGGAAATGGCACAATATCGAAACGGAGGATGACGTGTCCGCATATTTGGAGTTTCCTGACGGCGCGACGGGGGTGTTCATTACGTCCACCGGTGATTATCCGGGTACGGACAGGTTTGAGATTGTAGGCTCGAAAGGACAGCTTGTAGCCGAAAACGGTGCCCTTACGTTTTACCGCCTGGCGGTGGATGAGCGTGAGTACAACAAAACCTTCAAAGGTTTGTTCGGTGCACCCGAGTATACGACGGAAAACTTTTCGTTTGACAGCAGAGGGCCGCAGCATGTCGGAATACTCAACAATTTTGCAAATGCCATTCAGGGGATAGAGCCGCTCTACATTGACGGCCGCGAGGGGCTCAAGGGCGTGGAATTGATGAATGGAATCCTGCTTTCCTGTTGGCTGAACAAAGAGGTTGCATTGCCGGCAGATGAAAATCTTTTTTTGAGCGAGCTTCAAGAAAGAGCGAAAAAAACAAAGAAAAAAACAGTTAGAAAGGTTGACGCAGCGGATATGAATGCGTCTTTTAGGTAAGAAAGCGATGAAAGCAGCTGTCATTGGATTGGGGGCAATAGCACCTGTACATATAGCGGCTCTACAAAAAATCGGTGTTGAAATCGTAGCGGTTTGTGATTCGGATGGTGACAAAAAGGCGTTGGCACAGACGCTAGTGCCCGACGCAAGATTTTATGCGGATGATGTCGAAATGATGGATCGGGAGGCTCTCGATAGCGTCCATATATGTACGCCGCATTATCTGCATCCGATAATGTGCGTGAGCGCACTGGAACGGGATATTCACGTGCTTTGCGAAAAGCCGTTGGCCATATCCGAGGAAGGCATTGCGGCGGTGCGTAACGCACAAAAAAAATCAAAAGCGACCGTCGGAGTATGCTTTCAAAACCGATATTTGCCAGAGAATATATACGCAAAAAAGTTACTAAAGGACAGACCTGCAAAATATGCGGCCGGCATGCTTCTTTGGAAAAGGGACAATGCGTATTATCGATCCGCAGAGTGGCGCGGGACGTGGAAAAAAGAGGGCGGAGGTGTGCTCATCAATCAAGCGATACACACACTGGATATGCTCAGTTGGCTTGTAGGTCATCCAAACACCGTGACGGCGGATCTTCAAAATGTGGCGCACAAAGGCGTTATCGAAACGGAAGACAACGCTTCTTGCTATTTTCAAGGGAATGGTTTTCACTTTCATTTGTTTGCAACGACGGCGGCAACGAACGATTTTTCGCCGAGAATTGTTCTTTCTGCGGACGACATGACATTGTCACTAGAAAACGGGGCTCTTTCTTTGAACGGGGAGGCCGTGCGCTTTTCTTGTGAAAGCGGTTTGGGTAAGCCGTCTTGGGGGAGCGGGCACACCGCGTTGATTGAAGATTTTTATACATGTTTGCGAAGCGGGACAAAATTCCCCATCGATGTTGAGGAAAGCGTGAAAGCCGTTGAATTGGTTTTGGCGTGTTACCGATCGAGGGGACAGCTTGTTCGCGTAGGGGAATAGGAGAACCAGGGCGCCGGTATAAGGCCATGGAGAATGCAGCGAAGTTTGGAAAGCGGCGGAGGATACGTAAAACGGGATGAAAATGACCTTTCGGTGGTACGGGGAGCGGGACAGTATTCCGCTATCCTACATCAAACAGATTCCCAATATGCACAGCGTGGTGACGGCGGTGTACGACTGCCCCGTGGGCGATCCGCAAAGGCGTGGAAAAATCAATTAAACAGCTTGCCGAACATTTTAAGGCATTATATGACAATCTGGATATTCTAAATCATTATTTTGTTTTCGATTCGAGCGTTCCGGTAGGGACGGTTTCTGTCAAACTTGTGGAAAATGCCGACCTTATGATTATGATCACAACGGCGCAGGCAATCGCGGGCGAAAACAAACGGCTTAAGGGCGGCAGCGCGGACGCAAAGGCGGCGGGGGAAAAGAATAACGTTTGGGACGACCTTCAATACATTAAGCCCGCTATTATTGTGGATGAACCTCAGCGCGTTATGGGCAGTAGGAAAAAACCGAGCAAAGCGTCGGAAGCTATCAAGGAAGCGAATCCGTCGTTTACGTTGCATTATTCGGCTACGCCGCCCAAGGATATGTTTTGCACGCTTTACCGTCTTGACAGCTTTGCGGCGTTTAATAGCGAGCTTGTAAAGCAAATCGAAGTCAAAACGATTTACGGTCAAGTGCCGAAGGATTTCCGTTATATCCGATTTATCGACGTTACGCCGGACTTAAAAGCGCGGCTTGAAATATTCGCCACCGAACAAGGCAGCGCATGGAGTAAGCCGACTATTGTTAAATTGGGGGCGCAAGGCTCTCTGTATCAAGTATCCGGGCGCATGGAGCAATACAAGAATGTTTTTATTCATGAAAACCCGCATAAGAGCAAGCCGCTTAAAATTTCTATTGACGGTGAAATAACGGAGCTTAAGCAGGGCGAATCCACATGGACGCCCGAAAACGAGGCCGTTAAGCGATTGCAAATCAAAATCGCTATCCGCAGCCATTTAGATAAGCAGTTCGCTTTCCTTGACGAAGGCAAGCGGATCAAGGTCTTATCCCTTTTCTTTATTGACAGCGTTATTAAGGTGCGTGACGACAAGGCCGCGGACGGCACCGGTCGCGGCGAATATTTAAGGATATTTGACGAGGAATATAATAAAATTATCAACAGCCCGGCATACGCGCCGAAATTTGCTAAATACGCCGGATTGTTTCATAAATACAAAGAAACCAATCTTGTGCGGGAAGGTTATTTTGCCCGCGATAAAAGCGGCGCTGTCGTGGATATCGATGACATTTCCGCGGATGATAAGCCGTTTGAAGAAGTCAGTTTTGTTAAGAAAACACAGGAAGACATCGACCGCGGAATACAGCTTATCTTAGACGGCAAGGACAGGCTCATCCAATTCGATGAGCCGTTGGCTTTTATATTCTCTCACTCCGCCCTTCGCGAGGGCTGGGATAACCCTAACGTTTTTACGCTTTGCACCTTAAAAACAGGCGGCAGCGAGATAGCCAAGAAGCAGGAAATCGGGCGCGGTCTCCGTCTTGCCCTTTCCGACGACGGCGCAAGGATTTACGACAGCGATATTAACAAACTCACGGTAGTAGTCAATGATAATTATGAACATTTTGCGGAAAGCCTGCAAGCGGACTTCAACGAAAAAGTCGGATTCAATAAAGATGAAATCACGTTTGAACTGCTTTTAAGGACGCTTAAGCAAGCGGACATTCCAAAGGCCAAAATCTCGGCAATCTTGTGGATTTATTAAAATCAGAGCTTATCTCCGGCGGCGTTATCAACGATAAAAATATTTTAAAAGGCGCTGCGGATATATCCTCTTTGCAATTCGCGAACGAGATACTCCAAGAGCATTGCGATAAAATCCGCGAGAAGTTCTCTAAGCTTGTAACTGAGCGCGGCAGTACGAAAATTAAGGTGCGGAACGGCGATCTTCCCGAGGTTACTAACGGACGGCAAAGCTATGTTGACGAAAGGGATTTCCGCGCTATTATGGACGAGCTTTCCTCCCGCATGAGGAAACGTACTTTTTACAGCGTAAAAATCGATAACGAAAAATTTATAACCGAAACCGCCGCGACCTTGAATAACGAATTTGCCGACAAGTCAATAACGCTCAATTACGATTTAGGCATAGGCAAGATTGTCGTGGAGAAGGATAAGAAATTCGGCGTTCACGGCGGTCTTACCGACCAAGTACGCGAAGACGCCGATGAAATAATTCCTAAAAGCGATTACGAAGTTGTAAATTTCATTATGTACCATACAAATCTTCCTCGGCTTGCCATTGTGAGGATATTGCAATTATTTACCCGGCGCGACCTCCTCAATTCGCAGGATTGGCTTGACCGTGTTACCTATCGCATAGCGGAGCTTTTCAC